>DATHCF010000222.1:0-10317 GCA_035319705.1 Acidimicrobiales bacterium
TGGTTCTGCTCGGCGCCCTGCCAGACTTATCCCAACCGGCGCTTCCTCATGTCGGGTACCGCCTTCGGTGACATCTCGACCGACATCGACACCATCTTCGACCCCTCCAACGGCGCCAACGCCATTGCCGCACCACCCCCCAACGGCACGATCTTCGACCGGCTCACCGCCTACGACATCTCGTGGGCGAATTTCTTCACCGACCTGCCGGCGACAGGGATCATCCCCGCCACCATCGAGAAGTACCCGGAGCACATCCAGCCCGTCGCCAACTTCTTCGCTGCCTGCGCGGCGGGAACCCTTCCGGCGGTGAGCTTCGTGGATCCGGAGTTCGGAGTGGTGACCGAGGTGGGGAGCGGGATCGCCTCCATCCCGGGCATCGGCAGCCTGGCCCAGGTGCAGGACCTGAACAACTTCATGCAGACCGTCAACGGCGACGAGGAGCCGCCGGCTGACGTCGCCTACGGGGAGCAGTTCGTGGCCCAGGTGGTGAACGCGGTGATGCACTCGCCGGCGTGGTCGAGGACGCTGCTCATCTGGACCTTCGACGAACACGGCGGGTTCGCCGACCACGTCCCGGTGCCGCCGGCCATTCCCCCCGACGGGATCCTCCCCGACCTGGGGAGCGGCGACTTCCACGGTGCCTACGACGTCTACGGGCCGCTGGTGGCGACGGTGGTGGTTTCCCCTTACTCGAAGCCGGGTGGAGTGTCCAACATGGTCTACGACCACACCTCGGTGCTCGCCACCATCGAGCACAAATGGAACCTGCCTGCCTGCACCTACCGCGATGCCAACGCCAACACCGTCATGGACTTCCTCCAGCACACGCCGGAGCTGCTCGTACCCCCTGTGCTGGCAGAACCCGGTCCGCCTCTCCCCGGGGGGCTCAACTGCTCGAGCGTCCTGCCCGTCTCCGTCCCGTCATCGTGATCGCAGGTGTGGGGACTAGGGCTGGGACTAGGGCTGGAACGATTGACCGACCATCTCCTCACTGAGCTTCCACAGGGCCGAGGCGTGCTCGTCGTCGAGTAGGTAGGGCAGAAAGCCGTTGATCCCAGGATCCGCGCCCAGCACCCCGAGGCCGCAGTCGGCCAGGTACGCCCCGTTGTGCGCCTCCAAGCCGGTGGCCGTCGCCGCCCAGACCTGCGTGGCCGCGCCGGCCGGCACCGATTTGAAGTGCAGGTCCTTCGGTATCGCACTGCCCCCGGCGGCGGCGGCAGCGGCGGCGGAAGAACGCTGCCGGCTGAAGTCGATCATCTCGTTCAGCAGCTCGTCGGTCAGGTGACGCCCCAGATCGGTGATGATCCCACCGGGATGGACGGCGAACGAGAGCATGCCGCTCGGCCCGGCGCGCCGCGCCAGCTCGCGGGCGAACAGCGCATTGGCCGCCTTCGACCGGCCGTAGGCGATCCAGGCCGAGTACTCGGTGTGCTCGAAGTTGGGGTCCTCCAGGTCGACGTCGCTCCGGCTGTGGCCGGCAGAGGACAGGGTGACCACACGCGGGGAATCGGCCTTGCGCAGGGCCGGGAAGAGCAGGGCGGTCAGCAGGAAGTGTCCCAGGTGGTTGGTGCCGAACTGCGTCTCGAACCCGTCGGCGGTGTGGCCGAACGGACAGGCCATCACGCCGGCGTTGTTGAGGAGGACGTCGATGGCGCCGTGGTCTTCGAGGAAGCCGTCTGCGAACCTGCGCACACTATCGAGGCTGGAGAGGTCGACGACCCCCGGTTCGAAATCGGCGCCGGGGACCTTGGCCCGCAGGTCGGCCACCGCCCCTTCGGCGCGCTCGGCGCTCCTGGCCAGGACGGTGACGCGCGCCCCATGGGCGGCCATGGCACGGGCGCTCTCGTGGCCGAGTCCGCCGGCGGCTCCGGTGATGACGACGTGCCGGCCCGAGAGATCGATGCCCTCGAGCACCTCGTCGGTGGTGGTGTCCCGTCCGAACCCGCTCATCTGGCTCATGTCCCCCTCGTCCTCGTGACGTGTCGCATGGCGCGCGCCGCCCGGCGTGCCGCCTCGTCGGCTCCGAGTGCATGCAGCTGGTCGGAAAAGACTTCCACACCGAAAGGGGACGGCGCCCCGATCCGGCGCAACGCGCCCACGATGCCGGGCAGATCGAACTCCCCGTAGCCAGGGAGGAGTCGGTCGTGCATGGTGGCGTGCACCGGATCCGCTTCGGGCCGGGCCGGCCCGTCGTCGAGCTGTACCGCCAGCACCCGGTTTCCGGGCACCTCGGCCAGCTCCTCGATCGTGGTTCCCGACCGGGCACAGTGCCAGGCGTCGACGGTGAGGCCGCCGTTGCGGGCGCCGGCGAGCTCGACGACCCGGAGCGCGCTGGCCAGGTCGGGGATCTTCGACCATGCCAGCCACTCGACGTGCACGAGCAGACCGTGTTCGGCCGCCCGGGAGCACAGGCCGGCAAAGGCCTCGGCGGCCTGCTCGATGTCCCAATTCCCACCGAAGACGTCGACGGCGTTGAGCGAGCGGGCACCGACCGCTTCGGCCATCTCGAACATCTCGTCCTCGCCGAAGCGGAAGATGTCGAGTGCGTCGGCCTCGGGGGGGACGTGCACGTCGGCTGCCCCCGGGAGCCACCACCACGCCGGGTCCAGTTCGGCCACCTCCAGGCCGTGGTCGCTGAGCATGTTCCACAGATCGCCGTCGGAGAAACCCTCGTCCCTGGCGCCCTGAATGTCGCGGCCCCACAGGGAGATGCCGCGGAACCCCGCCCGGGCGGCGGCGGCCAGGCGCTGTGGGAAGCCGGTGCGACGTGGCAGCGTCCCCGAGCAGAGCACCAGATCCTCAGCCGAGAGCGCCATCGGCACCCCATCTCTCATCTCCGGATCGACCGGAGCGGAGCGTAGACGTCGCTCGGGACCGGTGGTCGTGGCCTTTCCTCGGTAACCTCCGGCGGTGCGTTTCGATCTGTGGTTGCCGACGGCCAACCCCTTCGCCACGCCGGACTACCTGCGCAGCGTGTGCGAGACAGCCGAGGAGGTCGAGGTCCACCGCATCTGGGTGGGAGAGCACGTGGTGCTGTTCGACGAGTACGGCTCCAGCTACCCCTATGCCGCCGACGGGCGGCTGCCGGTGGGGGGATCGACCGGCCTGCTCGAGCCCTTCGTCACGCTCTCCTTCTTGGCAGCGCACACCTCGAGCGTCCGCCTCGGTACCGCCATGTGCCTCGTTCCCCAGCGCAATCCCGTCTACACCGCCAAGGAGGTGGCCACCCTCGACTGGCTTTCGGGCGGCCGGATCGACCTCGGTGTGGGCGTCGGCTGGTTACGAGAGGAGTTCGAGGCCTTGGGGGTCCCGTGGCCACGAAGAGGACAGCGAACCGACCAGTGTCTCGATGTGATGCGGACCTTGTGGGAGGACGAGGTGTCGAGCTACGAGGGGGAGCTGATCTCGCTTCCGCCGTGCCGGCAGTTCCCGAAGCCGGTGCAGCGACCGGTTCCCATCCACATCGGCGGCGAGAGCGACGCCGCCATCGGACGGGTGGCGCGGATCGCCAACGGCTGGGTGCCGTTCAACCGCCGGCCGGAGGAGCTGGCGTCGCTGGTCGAGAAGCTGGAGGGGGCACTGGCGAAGGAAGGCCGTCGGCGCGAGGACGTCGAGATCACCGTCTGCCCGTACTTCAACCAGACCGCCCCCGAGGACATCGCCGCCTACGCCAAGGCCGGCGCCGACTGCTTCGCCACTTTCTTCTTGGCCCTCGACGCCGGCCAGGTCCCGGACGCCTTCGACGCCGTGCGCCCCATGCTCGAGGCGACCAGGGCCGTGTGACTCCGGTACGCCGCGGTGGTTCCGGTACGCCGCCGCCGGCTACCCCGGACGGTCAGGCGAAGGGGCTGCGTCCGGTGGCGAACCATTCCGCCATCATCGGCTCGAGGGCGCGGCTGACGAGCTCGATGCGAGGACCGGTGTCGGCGCGACAGTAGGCCCACAGCGACGAGCCTTTCGGTGTCGGAGCCTTGACCTCCACCTCGAGCCCGGCTTCGGCCAGTACCTCCAGGTCGGCATCGACGTCGTCGGACCAGTAGCCGAGATGGTGGATGCCCGAGTTCGACGGCACCCACACCGTGCCGGGCACCGCCTGCAGCACTTCGAGGCGGGGCTCGCTCATCGAATAGGCGAAGCGGATCGGGATGGTCCGCTCGCCGCCGGTGGTCCAGACCGTCTGCTCCAGGGCGAGCTCGTCGCACCAGCGGTACCCGGCCACTTTGGTGAACCATTCGAGGGCCGCCTCGAAGTCCTCGACGACGATGCCCGTGTGATAAAGGTCCTCCGGCTTCATTGCCCTCCTCGACGAGAGAGCACCAGGTCTATCATCCGGCGCACATGGAAGACGGGCCGTGACCGAGCCGTGACCAACCGGGTGAGCTTCGACTTCGGCGGCACGTCGGTGCTGGTGACCGGCGGGACGAGCGGCATCGGCCACGCCGTGGCCCGCGCCTTTGCCGGTGCCGGCGCGTCGGTCACCGTCACCGGGACCCGCTCCGCAGCCGGCGAGTACGACACCGACCTGTCGGCGTTCTCCTTCCACCGTCTCGACCTGCGCGACGCAGGCGCCGTCGACCGTCTCGCCGCCGCCCTCGGCACGCTCGACGTCCTGGTGAATAACGCCGGGGCCAACTTCCCCGACGGGCGTGACGAGTGGGATCCCGAGGGCTTCGCCGCCGCTCTGGCCCTGAACGTCGAGGGTGCCATGCGCCTCACCGTCGGCTGCCGCACGTGCCTGGCCGCCAGTGCGATGGCCGGCGGGGCCAGCGTGGTCAACATCGTGTCGATGACGGCCTTCCGGTCGACCACCATCGTGCCGGGGTACTCGGCGGCCAAGGCGGCGCTGCTGGCCCTCACCCGCAACCTGGCCGTGCACTGGTCCGGCGACGGCATCCGGGTGAACGCCGTGGCGCCGGGTCTGGTCGACACCCCCATGACCGCTCCCATGAAGGCCTATCCGGAGCTGCTCGAGGTGGAGCTGGCCAAGGCCATCATCCCCCGCATGGCCACCCCCGAGGAGGTCGCCGCCGCCGTGCTCTTTCTCTCCAGCCAGTCCTCCGCCTTCACCACCGGCTCCGTGCTGGCCGTGGACGGCGGCTACCTCGCTCGCTGAGCGGGACCCGGCCGAGCGGGACTGCCGATGGGCGGAGATCACTGAGTGGGAAGGACGATGCCGGGCGAGATCCGCATCGACGACCTGGGTGCTCCCGTCCTCAGCGAGGCGCAGCGCGCGGCGGTCGAGTACGGCGAGTCGAGGCGTACCGAGCTCACCGTCGATGCCGTCTGTGCGGCCGCCGTGGCCCACACCGGGCTCGAGGACTTCGGCCCGGCCGACTTCGCCGAGCGGCTCGGAGTCCAGCTGGCCGAGATGGACGCCGACGAGGAGCGCAGCGGTATCGGACGGCTGCTCATGTTCGGCGACTGCACGCGCCATGCCGCCAATCGGCTGCTGATCGGCGACCTGCTGCGCCGCCATCCGGAGATCCTGGAGACCCCCATCGAGCGGCCGGTCGTCGTGGTCGGTCTTCCCCGCTCGGGCACCACGCACCTGGTCAACCTGCTGGCCGCCGACAGCCGGTTCCGGTCGATGCCGCTGTGGGAGTCCTACGAGCCGGTGCCCCATCCGGACGAGCCGGGCGTGGCCGGCGGCGTGGATCCCCGGTGGGCCCGCTGCAACGACACCTGGCAGGCCATGCAGACGACGGCGCCGCTGGTGGCCGCCATGCATCCCATGGAGCCGGACCACGTGCACGAGGAGATCGAGCTGCAGCAGCCCGACTTCTCGAGCTACATCCTCGAGTGGACGGCCCGGGCGCCGCAGTGGCGCGACTACTACCTTGCCCACGACCAGGCGCCCCACTACGCCTACATGAAGACCGTCCTGCAGATCCTGCAGTGGTACCGGCCGGGCGAGCGGTGGGTGCTCAAGTCCCCACAGCACCTCGAGCAGCTGGGTCCGCTCCTCACCACTTTTCCGGATGCCACCGTCGTCGTCACCCATCGCGACCCCGTGGCGGTCGTGCAGTCGACCATCACCATGGCCTGCTACGGGGCGCGCATGGGATATCGCACCACCAGGCCCGAGTGGTACCGCGACTACTGGACCGACCGCATCGGCCGCCTCCTCGACGCCTCACTGCGCGACCGTCACCTCCTGCCGCCCGGGCGCACGCTGGACGTGTCCTTCCACCGGTACATGGCCGACGAGGCCGGCATCCTCGAACAGGTGTACCGCTGTGCCGGCATCGATCTCACCGACCGGGCCCGCCGGGAGATCGCCGCCTATCAGCGCGCCCATCCCCGGGGCAGGCAGGGCCGGGTCGTCTACGACCTTCGCCGCGACTTCGCCACCACACCAGAGGAGGTCCGGGCCCGCTTCGGCGACTATGTCGATCGCTTCGACGTGCGGATCGAGGCCGAATGAACCTCCAGGAGCAGGTCGACCACCTCATCGACACCCGGCCGGGCAAGGAGCTGCTGCGCCCGGTCTACGACGATCCCGCCCACCGGGTCAGCGACACCATCTTCCGCTCGGGGGGCACCGCCGCCGCCTACCTGCTGCTCACCGACAGCGGGCGCGTGATCGTCAACACCGGCATGGGATTCGAGGCCCCGCACCACAAGCGCGTCTTCGACGCCGTGCGGCCCGGGCCCACCCACTACATCGTGACCACCCAGGGACACGTCGACCATGTGGGTGGTGTCGATCTCTTCAAGGAGCCGGGCACCGTCTACGTGGCCCAGGCCAACAACCCGTTCTGCCAGGCCGACGATGCCCGCATCCGCCGGCTCCGGGTGCGCACGGCCATGATCTGGTTCGGGGGTCTGGCCGGCGACATCGCCCGCATGGCCGAGGAGAACCCCGGCGTGTCCCTGCACCAGTCCGAACCCACACCCGACGTCACCTTCGAGGAACGGCTGGAGCTGGACGTCGACGGACTGCGGATCGAGCTCGTCGCCGCGGTGGGGGAGACCATCGACAGCGCCGTCGTCTGGTTGCCGCAGTCGCGCACGGCACTGGTGAGCAACCTCTTCGGCCCGCTGTTCCCCCACTTCCCGAACCTGAACACCATCAGGGGTGACCGCTACCGCTTCGTCGAGCCGTACCTGCAGAGTGTGCGCACGGTCCGCGCCCTGCGCCCGGAGATGCTGGTCACCAGCCACTACGAGCCGATCGCCGGCGCCGAGCTGATCGACGCCGCTCTCGAGCGTCTGCACGATGCCGTCGACTACGTGCACCGGCGTGCCGTCGAAGGCTTCAACGCCGGCACCGACGTGTGGACGCTGATGGAGCAGATCCAGCTCCCGCCCCATCTGCGCGTCGGCCAGGGCTACGGCAAGGTCTCCTGGGCGGTGCGCACGCTGTGGGAGAGCTACATCGGCTGGTTCAAGCTCCAGTCGACAGCGGAGCTGTACCCCGACTCCGCCGGGTCGGCACTGGCCGAGCTGGTCGAGGCGGCCGGCCCGGAAGTCGCCCTGGAGCGGGCCGAGGCGGCGCTGGCCCGTGGTGAGGCGGTGCTCGCCATCCGTCTCGGCGAGGCGGTGGTGGCGGCCACCGCCGGCACGGCCGGCACGGTCACCGCCGACCCCGCCGCCGCCCACACGGCGCGCCTGCGAAGGCTCATGGCCGCCGCCCACCGGTACCTGCTGGAGCACGGTGGAGATGTGAGCTTCTGGGAGGACGGCTGGCTGCGCCACCAGCTCGAGCACTGGGAAGGCGCCGCCGGGACATAGCTGCAACACTTTGGCCGCAGCCACTGCGCCGGCAGATCAGGAGAGGGGACCTGGTGGAACCGATCAGGTATGCGGCCCGGCCGCCCGAGAAACGACGCAACCGGGAGGTCGAGGCGACCGCCAACCCCATCTGGTCGAAGGCGCTGACCGTCGTGTTCGAGACCGATCCGGAGCTGGTGGCCTCGGTGCTGCCGAGGCCGCTCGAGCCGTCGGCGCCGGCGGCGCGTCTGCGCGTGGCGGTGGTCGACATGGGCACGGGCCTCGCGCCGTTCGGCGCGGGCTGGTTCGGGGTCCGGGCCCGTCACGGAGAGGTCGAGGGGGAGTACGCGCTCTTCATGCCCATGACCACCGAGCAGTCGACCATCGGCGGCAGGGAGACCTACGGCGAGCCCAAGAAGATCGGCGAGGTCTCGCTGCAGGTCGAGGGCGGCCAGGTGAGCGGGCGGGTCGCCCGCATGGGCTCGACCATCGCCGAGCTGAGCGGCACGCTCGGTGCCGAGCAGCCCGGTTACGAGCGCGACAAGGTCGACTTCTACTTCAAGGCTTTCCCGAGCCCCGACGGCAACGGGCTCGAGGGGGATCCCGCCCTCGTGTACTGCCGGCGACAGGAGGTCGCACGCCTGGTGCGCCCCGTCACCGGCGAGTGCAAGCTGCTCGAGGCGCCGCTCGACCCCGTCGCCGACCTTCCCGTCCGCCGGGTGGTGTCCTTCGAGTACGCCGAGATCTCCACCCGCCAGAGCGGCGAGATCGTGGAGCGGGTGCCGGCCGAGTGGGTGGCCCCCTTCCTCCATCAGCGCTACGACGACCTGTCGGTGCTGGGGGCCAGGCGATGAACCGCATCCCCGAACAGGGTTCGGACCGCTACATCGTCATCTCCGCCGACGGCCATGCCGGGCTGCCGTGCGAGGAGTACCGCTCCTACCTCGACGCCAGGTACCACCCGGCCTTCGAGGACTATCTGGCCGAGCGCGCCGCCCATCGCCACGAGGCCCTCGAGATGAACTACGAGTACATCATGGGCTGGGAGAGCGCCAACGAGGAGGGGCTGAAGGGCGCCTTCGACCCGGGCGTGCGCGACAAGGAGCTCGACACCGACGGCGTGGCGGCCGACGTGCTCTTCGCCGACGCCGACGCCATCACCGGCAACGCCTCACCGCCCTTCGGTGCCGGGCTGCTGGCCGGCGCCATCGGGGACCCCGAGCTGGCCTTCGCCGGCGCCCGGGCCCACAACCGCTTTCTGGCCGACATGTGCGCGCACTCGTCGCCGCGCCGCGCCGGCATCGCCCTCGTGCCGATCACCCACGACGTGGGGCGCGCCGTGGAGGAGATCGAGTGGGTCGCCGCCCAGCCCGGCATCCGCGGGGTGATGATCCCCACCATGTGGCACCACCACCGTCCCTACAGCGACGCCGTCTACGACCCGGTGTGGGCGGCCTGCGCCGCCAGCGGTCTGCCGGTCCACACCCATTCCGGCGAGGCACCGATGGAGGAGTACGGAGAGCACTTCGGCGCCTATCTCGCCGAGGTGGTGTGGTGGGCGGTGCGCCCGTCGTGGCACCTGCTGTTCGGGGGCGTCTTCGAGCGCTTCCCGTCGCTCAAGTTCGTGGTCACCGAGGCGGCCGCCTACTGGGCGCCCGACTACATGTGGAAGTGGGATCAGTACATGGGCGGTGGCCACACCACCAAGAAGCTGGCGGCCATGCTCGAGGGGAAGATCTCCAAGCTCCCTTCCGATTACTTCGGCACGAACATCTTCATCGGCGCCTCCACCATGTCGAAGGAGGAGATCCGCCGCCGCTACCTGATCGGCACCGACGTTGTCATGTGGGGCACCGACTATCCGCATCCAGAAGGCACGTGGCCGAACACGGCCAAGAAGCTCCGAGCCGACTTCGCCGACGTGCCGGTAGACGACACGGCCGACATGCTGGGGTTCACCGCCGCGCGCGTCTACGGGTTCGACCTCGAGGCGCTGGCCTCCATCGCCGCCTCCATAGGCCCCTCACCGGACTCCCTCGGCCAGGACCCGACCCTACGCAGCGACCCGCGGGCCAAGGACGGCGCCCGCTGGTGGAAGGCCGAGTACCGCCTGGGGCACTGATCCCGGCCCCTCCTCACCAGGAGCGCAGGACCTGGTGGCGGTCGAAGGCGTTGCAGGTGGAATCGGTCGGGTAGTCCTCTGTGGCCAAGGGCACGGACACCTCCGCCACCGACGGCCCGATGCGATCGCCGATGGGCCGTAGCAGCTCCAGGTCGAAGCCGTAGAGGCGGGCCGCGTTCGTCTCCACCATCTCCACCACCTCCGACGGATCGCATCCGCCGAAGGCGGCCCGCAGGGCCAGGGTGGTGTAGGGGTAGCTGCCCTCGGAGTGGGGGTAGTCGGCGCCCCACATGATCCGCTCCACGCCCACCTGGTGGCGCACCGCCGACTCGCTGGACCGCAGGAAGCTGGCGCCCACGTGGAAGTTGCGCCGGAAGTACTCGCTCGGCGTCATCGACATGGCCTTGGCTGCCTCCCCGAAGAAGTTGGACTCCGCCGCGCCGCCGTGGATCATCCTCCCGTAGAACCAGTCGAGGGTC
>DATHCF010000223.1:0-2353 GCA_035319705.1 Acidimicrobiales bacterium
GGCAGGAGTACCGCTCCGCCATGGAGTCCGAAAAGCGGGTCATGGTCCGGCTCACCGTCGAACGAGCCGGTCCCGACCGCGCCGGCTGAGGCGGCGGGTCGTGGGCACCGTCGAGACCGTCCGGGGGCCGGTCGACGCCTCCTCGCTTGGCCCCACGCTCATGCACGAGCACGTCTTCGTCCGTTCCCTCGAGATCGAACAGAACTGGCCGACCGACTGGGACCCCGAGACGAAGGTGGCCCAGGCAGTGGCGCGCCTGACCGAGCTGGCCGAGGTGGGCATCGCTGCGGTGGTCGACCTCACCGTGCCCGGGCTGGGCCGGGACCTGCGACTGGTCAAGCAGGTGGCGGAGCAGGCGCCGATCACCATCGTGGCCTCGACCGGCTACTACACCTACGACGCGCTACCCCACTTCTTCGACGGGCGAATCCCCGCCCTGCGCGCGAACGGCGTCGACGCCCTCGACGAATTCTTCCTGCACGACATCACCGAAGGCATCGCCGGCACCGGGGTGCGGGCCGGGATGCTCAAGTGCGCCGTCGACGAGCCGGGGCTCACCCCGGGGGTGGAGCGCGTGTTGCGAGCGGTGGCCCGCGCCCACCGCCAGAGCGGCGTACCCGTCACCGTCCACACCCACGCCGCCAGCCGTAGCGGGCTCGAGGTGCAGCGGGTGCTGGGCGAGGAAGGGGTTGATCTGGGCCGGGTGGTCATCGGCCACAGTGGCGACAGCACCGACCTCGAGTACCTGACCGCCCTGATGGACGCCGGGTCGGTGATCGGCATGGACCGCTTCGGCGTCGACGTGTACTGCCCGACCGCCGACCGGGTGGACACCGTCGCCCGGCTGTGCCAGGCGGGCCGCGCCGATCAGATGGTGTTGTCGCACGATGCCAGCTGCCACTTCGACTGGTACGAGCCGCAGCTGGTGGCGGCGGCCACTCCCAACTGGCACTACCTGCACATAAGCCGCGACGTCATCCCGGCGCTGCTCGAGCGCGGGGTGACCGAACAGCAGATCACGACCATGCTGGTCCAGGTGCCGCGGCGGGTTCTCGACCCGGTGACGCCGTACTGACCGAAGGGCGGCCCAGCACCACGAGCCAGAACTGCATCCCCGGCCCGATGAGCACCGCGGTGATGGCCGTGCCGACGCCCACGCTGCCGCCGAGGAGCCAGCCGCAGCCGAGCATGGTCAGTTCCATGGCGAGGCGGACGAGTCGCAGCGACCGCCCGGTCGTGCGGCGCAGGCCGAGCATCACCGCGTCGTAGGCGGCCACCCCGACCGCCGCCCGGATGGTGAGCGCGGCGCCGAAGGCCATGACCCAGGTGGCGGCCGCCACCACCAGCAGGCGCAGGCCCAGCCCGTGGATGGCCGGCAGGGGTGGGAGCATCAGGTCGAGCAAGCCCCCGCTCAAGAAGGGCAGGACCAGCGTGCCCGGACCGGGCCACGACCGCAGTGCCAGGGCGACGAGCACCATGGCCACGCCCACCACCATCACACCCTGGCCGATGCCGGTCCCGATGTGGCGAGCCACGCCCTGCTGGACCACGAACAGCGGTCCTAGCCCCAGCGACGCCCGGATGGTGAGCGCGTAACAGAAGGTGGCGATGGCGCATCCACCGAGCAGCGACGCCACTCGGGGCACGAGCCGGGCGTGGCCGGGAGGAGCCACGGGGCGCACGGGCCGTCATCATGGCCGAGGGGGCCGCTGCCTTCCCACCGTCAATTTTGGGGATCCCCGCCCTGCCGCGCCCGCGGGCACCCCGGAAGGTGCAGGTCCGACCCCGATGTAGTGTCACTGTGCGACTCGCTCATCGGGCGCCGAGGTCGGCCAGCGCCGCCTGCGCCGCTCCCAGGCCGCACATGCCGTGCACCCCGCCCCCGGGAGGGGTGGAGGCGGAGCAGAGATAGACCCCTCGTACCGGCACCCTCCGCCCGGAGTCTCGGCGCCTTCGTGCACCTCGACCGACAGCGGCTCGGGCCAGCACCACGGCAGCAGCCAGGCCGCTGGGGCCCGACCCCACCACCACCGAATCGGGCACCCCCAGTCAGTCGCCGGTGGCGCCGTCGATGCGCTCTCGCAGCAGATCGGCATGCCCGTTGTGGCGGGCGTACTCCTCCACCATGTGGAGATAGATCCAGCGAATGTCGCGCACCTGCTCGGGATGGTGCCCGTGGCTGGGAACTTGGTCGTCGAGCTGCCGGTCCCGCACCGCCTCGTCGGCGGCCCGGATCTCGTCCCGGAACGCCTGCAGGTCGGCCCAGGCATCCGCCTCTTCGACGGCTTCGAAATCGGTGTCGGGGTGTTCCTCGCTGTAGTGGCGAAATCCCATGTCGCGGTCGCCACCGTGG
>DATHCF010000224.1:0-10809 GCA_035319705.1 Acidimicrobiales bacterium
CGGCTCGGAGATGTACACGAGCGGCGTGAGCATGGGCACGAGCGGGGCGATGGCACCCAGGGTGGGGATGTCGTAGGTGGCGAACGGCCCCGACATCTCGATGAAGGGGCCTTCGAAGCTCAAGAAGATCCCGGCGTCGAAGGGCGTGGTCTGGGACTGCGGGATGGGATAGGGACAGCTGAACGGGGCGGGCTGCGCCGGGGGCGGCGGCTGGGGGCCGAAACTCAGGTCGGGAACGCCGAAGCTGGGTGATCCGAACGCCAGATTCGGTGACACGGCGACGCTCGGCGACGAGGCACTTGCCGCCGACACCGGTGCCACGGTGGCCTGGTGCGCGCCAGGCACCGGGAAGGCGGGCAGGAGCGGCGCCGCGCTGGGAAGAGACGGCCCTGCCACCAGGTAGACGACGAGCACCCACAAGAGCACCGCGCCGATCAGGTACTTGCGGCCGGTGATCGACTGTACCGACTTGGCGCCCACGTCGAGGAGGCGGGTGATCATGCCGTCGCTCCGGTGGCGGCCGCGCTCGGTTCGAGGACCCGGGCTCCCGAGCGGCGCACGGCCACGTCGCTCTCCCCGAGATACGACGCCGCCACCGACGGGTCGGCCAGCACCTCGTCGGGCGTGCCCTGGCACAGCACGGCGCCGAGGTGCATGCACAACAGGCGGTCGGCCACCGAGCTCACGAGGGGGATGTCGTGCTCGATCAGCACCATGGTGGCGCCGGTCGCCTGCTGGAATTCGAGCAGCAGGTGTCCGAGGGTCTCGGTCTCGCGCTGGGCCAGGCCCGAGGACGGCTCGTCCAGCAGCACCAGCGACGGCTCGTGCGCCATGGTGCAGGCCAGCTCCACCACCCGCCGCGTCCCGGTCGAGAGCTCCGAGACGAAGCTGTCGCGGTAGCGCTCGAGGTGCAGCTGCTCGAGCAGCTCGTCCACGCCGTCGGCGATCTCCTCCTCCGACTGGCGGGCCGAGCTCATGTTGGCCAGTGCCAAGAGCGGGTCGCGGACGGCGACGTGGCGCTCGAAGGCCACCGCCACCACCTCGGCCACCGTCAGCGAGGGGAACAGGCGGGCGTCCTGGAAGACCCGTCCCATGCCCAGCGCGGCGCGCCGCGGCGCGCTCAGGTCCGTGACGTGGCGCCCTTCGAGAACCACGTGGCCGGCATCGGGGGAGAGAAGGCCCGAGCACACGTCGAACAGGGTGGTCTTGCCGGCCCCGTTGGAGCCGATGATGCCGAGGATCTCTCCGCGCCGGACCGAGAAGCTCACGTCGTCGAGGGCCCGCACGCCGCCGAAGCGCTTGCGCACCTCACGCACGGCGAACACCTCCTCGGAAGACCCGCCGCCGTCCCCTTCGCCGACGGTCGGCCGGCGCCGTGCCCGGGCGGGCGCGCTGCCGGCGCCGGCCACAGGTGGCGTCGTTCCCCGCGCCGCGCCGCCGGCCAGGAACACCGAGCGCAGCAGGTCGTCGCGGCCGATGAGCTCGGCGGTGGGACCGGTGAAACGCACCTGGCCGCGCTCCAAGAACACCGCTCGGTCGGCGAGCTCCATGGCCAGGTTGACCGACTGCTCGACCACCACCACCGTGACCCCGTCACCCACCATCTGGCGCACGGCGCCGAGCAGGCCGGCCACCACCACTGGGGCAAGTCCCAGGCTCAGCTCGTCGATGAGCAGCAGCCGGGGGTTGCACAGCAGGGCCTGGGCGATGGTGAGCATCTGCTGCTCGCCGCCAGAGAGGTTTCCGGCCTTGGAGTGCCAGCGGGCGCGCAGGGCCGGGAACAGCTCGAGGGCGCGCTCGAGGGCGGCATCGGGTGAGCCCCCGTCGTGACGGGCCCGCCAGCCGGCCACCTGCAGGTTCTCCTCCACCGTCAGCGACGGGAACACCCAGCGCCCGCCGGGCACGGTCACCACACCGCGCTTGACCCGGGCGACGGGGCCGGCGGCGGCCAGGTCCGCGCCCTCGAAGCGCAGCCGCCCGCCCTTGAGCGGCATCAGCCCCGACACCACGCGCAGAAGCGTCGACTTCCCGGCGCCGTTGGTGCCGAGCAGTCCCACCACCTCGCCCCGGTCCACGGTCATGTCCACGCCGAACAGCACGTCGACCGGTCCGTAGGCAGCCCCCACCCGGTCGCACACCAACATCGGCTCCTCGCCGCCGGCCGTGGATCTGCCGGTGCCGTCTCTGCCGTCTCCATCGCCTGCGGCTGTGCCGTCGCCGTCGCCGTCGCCGTCGACTGCGGCTGCCGCTGCCGCTGCGCCGACCGGCGCGACGCGCCTGACGGCGCCGTCTGCGCCGGCGGGTGCGAACCGGGCCGTGTCCCACAGCGCCGAGCTCTCGATGCCTCGGCCACGGGCCAGCCAGCGCAGCAGGCGGTCGCGCCCGTCGAAGACGATCTGACCGAGCCCACCGGGCACCACCAACAGAAGCACGAGCAGGCCGCCGCCGGTGGCCAGCAGCTGCGCGTATCCCGGAAGCAGGTACTGCATGGCCTCGACGTACACCACGCCCATCACGGCTCCGGTGGTCGATCCCAAGCCGCCGATGGCCACCATCAAGAACACGTCGATGCTGAGCTCGGGGTCGATGCCGGAGAAACCCAGTCCCCGGTTGCCCACGATGTAGAGACCGCCGGCCACCGCCGCCAGCGCCCCGGCGTAGGCGAAGGCGAGCAGCTTCATGCGCAGCGGCGAGATGGAGAAGCTGGCCGCCGCCATCTCGTTGTCGCGGGTGGCCACCATGGCCCGGCCGGTACGGCTGTTGCGGAGGTTGCGGGTGAGGTGCAGCACCACCACCAACAGCGCCAGGCACAGCCAGTAGAAGACGCGCGGCGACTCGAGGGTGACCCTGCCGAACAGCTCGGGCCGCACCACGTCGGTCTCGGCGATCTGGGGGAAGTAGATCTGGCTCAGGAAGTAGCTCGACACCGGCACGGCGTAGGCCATGGTCACCGCAGCCAGATAGGTCCCCGGGATACGCAGGGCGGGGAGCCCGATGACCAGTGCCACCAGCGCTCCCACCACGGCCGAAGCCCCGAGCGCCAGGAAGAGGTCGACGTCGAAGTGCACGAGCAGGGCGCCGGTGGTGGCGGCTCCCGCCCCGGCCAGGGCGAACTGGCCGAGTGAGATCTGGCCCGCCCATCCGGTGAGCGGCACCAGCGACACCGCCACGATGGCGAAGATCGCCGCGGAGGCGGCAACGAAGAGCTGTCCGGCGCCCAAGGTCAGCGGGACCACCACCACGGCCAGCGCCACCAGCACCAGGCCGAGCGCCAGCCGGGCGGCGCGGTAGGTGGACAGCCGGCGGATCTGGGCCGGCACCGGCCGGATCAGCTTCACCGACAGCACGTCGCCGAGCGAGGAGGCGAGGCGTCCCATGTGCCGGCGCTGCAGGAGCAGGGCCACGAGGATGATGAGGAACACCGCCAGGTCGACACTGGAGGACTGCGGGTGGCTCCAGAAGATGACCTGCTCGGCCACGTCGATGCCCAGCGCAGCGCCGAAGGCCACCGGCAGGCTCTCGAAGCGGGCGATCACCGCGGCGGCCAGCGGCACAAGCAGCCCTTCCGGTCCGATGACCTGGCCGAGGTTCTGGCCCTCCACCGGCACCGCCAGCATGGTGCCGATGCCCGACAAGCCGGCGGCCAGTGTCCAGCTGACCAGCGACAAGGTGGCCACGGGGATGCCGAGCAGCAGTGCCCGCTCGTTGGAGTCCGCCGCGGCGCGGATGGCCAGGCCGAGGTCGGTACGGCCGAGGAACCACGCCAGGGCCACGAGCACCACCACCACCACGCCCACCGCCAGCACCGAGTCACCGGTGAAGTAGGTGGAGGCGATGGAGAAGTGCAGCCCGTACAGGGGGGTGTGGTACACGGAGAAGGCGCTCAGGTTCTTCGCCAGCAGGACCGGCAGGCCGATCTGCACCGCGGCCACCACCTGTCCCACCCCGATTGTGGCCACCGTGAGCAGCAGCTTGGGCGAGCGGATCAGTCGGCGCACGACGAATCGGTCGGTGGCCGCCCCGGACCCGAGGGCGAGCAGCAGCGCCACCGGCACCGCCAGCAGGAACGGCACGTGCCAGGCCACCACCATGATCACCATGACGGCAGCGGCCAGGCCGCCGAAGCTGGCTTGGGCGAAGTTGATGACCCGGCTCGAGCGGAACACGAGCACGAGCCCCATGGCCGTCAGCGCGTCGAGACACCCGAAGACCACCCCGAGCGCCACGGCGCCGGCGTTGATGCCCTTGGGCAGCACCAGGGCGCCGACCAGCAGCAGCGTCACCACCACGGCCGCCCACCCGAGCGCCGTCTTGGCCCGCCACCCGAGCCGGTCGATCAGCACCGCGCCCCCGTCACGGCCGTCCCGACTGCAGGCCGGTCACGACAGGCCGGGACAGTCGAGGGTCTTCGGGAAACCGGCGGCCGACAGCAGCGAGAACCACTGACCGCCGAAGCACGGGTTGTAGTCGCCCGCTTTGTCATCGAAGGCGTTGGGCTTGTTCGGCACCCAGTACGACACCTGCGCCTGGGAGAACGGCCAGTAGATACCGGTGCCGTAGGTCCACTGGCCGACCTGTCCCGGCTGGCTGGGCGGAAGGTGCTGGAGCCCACTCAACATGCTGGCCGGGGTGAGGTCCGGACCGGCCGCCTGCAGCCCGTTGAAGAGGTACAGGAGCTGGTAGTAGACGTACCAGAAGTACGGCTCCTGCGGCTGTCCGCCGGGATCGACCATCTGGTACACCTTGTAGGCCTCGTCCTCCTGCTCGGGGATGGAGGGGCCCAGCCCCACCTCCACCGAGTGGGCCCACTGGTCCTGGGAGTAGGTCCGCTCGAATTGCGGGGGCAGCCACTCCGAGAACCACTCCGGGCCGAAGTCCTGCTGGTCGGCCGCCTGGGTCACGTAGATCTCGCCCACCGGGTCGCAGCCGCACAAGACGGTGGTCACGTTGTTGGACTTCATCTGCGAGATGGCGTTCTGCATCTGCTGCTGGATGGTGGACAGGTCGAGGGTGTAGTTGATGACGACCGGCACCTTCACCCCGCAGGCCTGCAGGCCTGCCAGCATCTCGTTCTCGAGTCCCTGGTACTGGGGGTTCTCGAGCAGGATGGCCCCGAACACCCGCGGCTTGCCGTTGAGGCTCGAGTCGTCGGCGAAGCTGACCGGACTGCTGCCGAGGTTGCAGCCGATGGTGGTCATGAGCGATCCCAGGTCGTCGAGGGAGGGGATCATCGAGTAGGCGTAGGGGGCCGACGACTGGAGGAAGGAGTTGGACGTGAGCAGGTTGTTCATCGAGATCACGTGGTTCTGCACCAGCGCCTCGGAATAGGGAATGGTGGGAATGGGCGTGATGTCGGCGAAGGCGCCCATGCTGGCGGCGGTGGCGGCGTCCTCCTGGGCGCCCTGGGTGTCCTCCCCCACCATCTCCTCCATGGCGTCGCCCTGGGCCATGAACGGCTTGATCACCACGTGGCGGCCGTACAGCTCGTACTCCTTGTTGAACGCCTGCAGGAAGACGTTCAGGTCGTAGAGCACCTGGCTGTCTGTGGGCAGGACGCCGGGCATGATCGAGCGCACGGCGTTCACGTCGCTCGACTCACCTTCTTCGCGGTAGGCGATGGTGATGGTGCTGCCGCTCACGCCGGGGGCGGTGGCGCCGCCGTTGTTGCCCGACCACGCCGGCTGGCACGGTGGCGCGTACGGGGACCAGGTGACCTGCAGCACCCCCAGCCCGCACTTCACCCCGCTCACGGCCACGTCGTCTGTTGCGGTTGTGCCGCCGGCCGCAGCGGCGCCGGCAGCGCCGCCTGCCGCCGCGCTGACCGGCCCCGCCGCCGTGGACCCCGTCGACGAGCCGGCCTGCGCCGAGCGCCGACCGGCGGATCCCGACACACCGGAGGCCGACAGGCGGGTGGTGGGCGCCTCGGCAACGAGCGCCAGGAGCACGGCCATGACCATGAGAAACGGCACGTAACGCTTGGCCAGCTCTGCGGCCGATGCCCGGCGGCCCGCTCCCGGGGCCTGCCCGGTCGCCGGGCCGCGCCCGCGGGCGCGAAACGACGGCGACTGCTCGGCGGACGGCGCGCCGGCCTCCCCGGCCAGGGTCTCCTGCTCCCCCATCCCCATCGGGACATCCCCCTTCCCAGTGGGGGGATAACGGGGAAGCCCCTATTGCACTTGTGTGCGCGCCCCGATGTGCATGCCCGGCGTCAGCCCACAGACTCCGCTACGTGCAGAATCGGCCCCAGCGCGTAGCCGAGCATCTCCTCGAGATCCCCCTCGGGCGGCAGGGCCACCAAGGCGGCCACCACCCGCACCATCCACTGTGCGGCCAGGCGGGGATCGCCGGACCGGATGGTGCCGGCCTCCATGGCGGCGGCCACGATCGGGGTGAGGGCCTCCGCCACCTGCGTCGCATACGGGCGCAGGTCCCGCGCCACGAGCGACCCGAGCAGGTCTGGCTCGTCGTCGAGGACCCGGCGGCACACCGGGTCGGTGCGGGCGAAGCGCACCGCGCCGGCGATGGCCTCGATGAAGGCGACGGGCCCGGCCCCCTCCGCCGACGCCAGCACGGCCAGCAGGTCGTCGAGAAAGCGGTGCAGCTGCCGGGAGGCCACCAGGGCCACCGCCTGTTCCACCGAGCCCACCTGGCGGTACAGCGTCGTGCGGGCCACGCGCAGCTCGCGGGCGATGTCGGTCATCGACGTGCGGCGGATGCCGTAGCGGGCCAGACAGCGCTCGGTGGCGTCGAGCAGCCGGTCCGTCGAGGGATCGGGCCGGGGGGGCAGGCGCTCGAGCAGGGCCAGCGCCGATTCGGTCTCGGCCACCTCTTGCACCCCTTTCCGGCCTTGCTCTTTCTTCCGGCTGTCTTGCTGTCCCGGTCGGCCGCTACTACGCTCGCAACAGACGCTACAGATACTAGTCAGAGTGTCGCACATCGGGCGGGGAGAAGAGACCGCGGAGGTCCGGTGCAATCGAGCTCCACCCCGGGCAGGGGCGACGAGACACCGCTGGGCCGGCGCCCGCTGGCCCGGCAGCTGGCCGAGTGGCGGCTGCTCGTGCCCTTCACCGGCCGGGTCCTGGCCCTGCAGGGCTCGCACCCGACGGTGGCGGCGGGCATCTACCAACACTCCGATCTCTTCACCGACCCGTGGCAGCGGGCCCAGCGCACCTTCCTCTACGCGCAGCGCATCCTGTTCGGGCCCGACCGGGCCGCCACCGCGGCGGAGGTACGCGAGCTGCACCGGTCCATCAAGGGCGTCGGCTTTGACGGCAGGCCGTACCACGCCTGGAACCGCGAGGCCTGGACGTGGGTCCATCTGAGTGGCGTCGAGGCCAGCATGTTCGCCCTGGAGAAGATCCACGGCCCGCTTCCCGTCGTCGAGCTCGAGGCGCTGTACGACGAGGCCCGGCATGTGGGGACGCTGTACGGCGTACGCCCGCAGGACATGCCCGCAGACCTCCAGGGGTTGCGCGCCTACATCGAGGAGGGCATCGAGAAGAAGCTGACGCACCGTCCACTCGTCGAGCTGGTACCGAGCCTGCGCGATCTTCCCGCACCGCCGGGGCTGCCGGTGTCCAGGCTGCTCTGGCGCATGTCGGTGCAGCAGGCCACCCATCCGGCCCACATCGCCCTGGCCGGATCGTTCCCGCCCTTGATCCGCGATCGCTGGGGCATCCGCTGGTCGGTACTGCACGAACTCGAATACCAGGCGCAACTGACCGTCCTGCGCGCCCTGACCGCCCCGCTGCCCGATCGGTTGCGCATGTCGCCCTATCCGTACCGCATGCTTCGGCGAGGGTCGGCCGTTCCCGCTTGACGATGTCCGAACGGAGGGCCTTGGCGTGACGACGAACCGGCATGGGCACATCACGCGCCCCGCAGCGCCTCGGCACGCCCGTCCCTTCGCCGGCGGCCCCCCACCCGCGGCGCTGGTGGTCGAGGCCCCGCCACTCAAGGCTCTGCGTCCCGGCGACGTCGGCCGGCTGGTGGTGGTCTTCTTCTTCCTGGGCTGGTCGGTGCTGCGCGCCCTGCTCGTGGGGATGGCGCGCCGCGGTGCCCGCAACCCGGTCGAGACCGCCTGCCACGGCCTGGTCGACGGTTTCATCCACCTGGGGCCGACCTTCGTCAAAGCCGGGCAGATCATCGCCAGCTCGGGACCTCTCTTCCCCACCGTGCTGGCCACGGCCGCCCGCCGGTGCCTCGACGCCGTGCCGCCGTTTCCTACCGAGCAGGTGCGTGCCACCATCGAGGACGACCTGGGGGCCCCGGTGCAGGAGCTGTTCAGCTTCTTCGACGATGTCCCGTTGTCGGCTGCCTCCATCGGCCAGGTGCACGCCTGCACCCTGTCGGACGGCCGCCAGGCGGTGGTCAAGGTGCAGCGGCCGCGCATCGCCGAGCAGATGGCGCGCGACCTGCGCAACGGCTACCGGCTGGCCTGGCTGGTGGAGAAGACGCCGTGGGGCAGGACCTCCGGGGCGCGCGACATCATCCGCGACGTGCACGCCGTCACCTTCGAGGAGCTCAACCCCGCCCGCGAGGCGTGGCAGCAGGACCGCTTCCGCCGCAACATCGGCGCCTTCGGCGACAACTCGCTCATCACCGCTCCCGAGGTGTACTGGGACTACTGCGGACCGAGGGTCATCTGCATGGAGCGGGTGTACGGCGTGCCCATGGACGACTTCGGCCGGCTGGCCACCATGGGCATCGACGCTCAGCTCATCTTGCGCTGGGGGGCCAAGGTGTGGGCCGAGGCGGTCATGGTCCACGGGCCGTTCCACGGCGACATGCATGCCGGCAACGTCTGGGCGCTGCACGACGGCCGGGGCTGTTACCTCGACTTCGGCATCATGGGAGAGCTCGAGGACGACTGGAAGCAGGTGCTCAAGGACCTCTTCTACACCTGCTGCTTCGACCTCGACTTCACCCGTGTGGCCGCCGCCTACCGACGGGTGGGCGTGTTCCCCCCCGGGGCGGGCTCCGACGAGGAGATCGGCGCCTTTCTCAATTCGATCCTGGGGCCGATCCTGCGGGCAGGCTACAGCTCGGTCAACATCGGGCAGCTCGTGACACAGTCGCTCGACCTCCTGAAGGCCTTCGACGCCGTCGCCCCCCGCCAGCTGGTGCTCATCGCCAAGCAGCTGCTCTACATCGACCGCTACGCCCGGCACCTGGCCCCCGACTACACCCTCACCGCCGACCCGCTGATCGTAAAGAACATCTTCCCCGCCGAAGCGGCGGCCAAGGCCGCAGAGCTCGGCGTCCCGCTCGACGACGTCGGCACCGCTCTCGTGGAGCCGAACAGCGCCGCGCCCAACGGCGCCGGACCGAACGGTGCCGAACCCGACGGCAAGGCCGCCCGAAACAGCCGCAGCGCCCTTCGCTGAGCCCGGCCTCTGCGACGCGCCACCGGGCGTCGGCAACAATGGCCCGTCTATGGGCAGTCCCTTCTCCGAGGAGACCGCCGTGCGGCGGGTGGCCGACGGCCGCTACGAAGCCACCATCGACGAGGTGTGGAACCTGCGGCCGCTTCCCCAAGGCGGGATCGTCACCGCCGTGGCCTGCCGGGCCATGGCGGCCGAGCTTCAGAACCCCGAGGAGCGCCTGCGCACGCTGCACACCACCTTCGTGGCCCAGGTCGCCCACGGACCGGTGGTCGTCGACGTGCGGACGTTGCGCCGGGGCCGCTCGATGTCGCATCTGAGCGCCGAGGTGTCGAACCCCGGCTCCACCGGCGGGCACCTGACCACCGCCGTGTTCGGCGTTGCCAGACGCGGCTTCTCCTTCACCGACCTGGCGCCACCCCCCGCACCGCCGCCCGCGCAGTGCCGGTCGTGGCGGGACGACCCTCCCCCCGGGGCACCGGCGCTCGACCCCATGCCGTTCTGGCGCCAGCGTGTCGAGGGCCGCACCGTGGTGGGCCACGCCCCGTGGGACGTCTATGAGCCGCGGGCCGCCGAGACGGTCAGCTGGTACCGCTTCTTCCAGCCACCGCTGCTCGACGACGGCTCACTCGATCCCCTGGCCCTGGTGGTCCTGGTCGACACCATGCCCGGGGCGGTGGGCGAGAAGATCGGCAGCGGCCGGCGCCGTCAGTGGTTCGCCCCCAGCGTCGACCTCACCGTGCACCTGCTCGACGACTGCCGCTCGCCGTGGGTGCTGGCCCACAACACGGCCCGTCACGCCGGCGACGGCTACGCCTCGGCGGACATGGCGCTGTGGGACTGCGGCCCCGAAGGCACCGGCCGGCCCCGGCTGGTGGCCTACGGCACGCAGATGTTCGTGTTCAGCTTCTCGGACGACTGACCTGGCTACGGCCTCTTCCACCGCTGCGGCGGCCGACCCGGTTGGCCGAGGTGCCGCTCGGCGGGCCGGCGGGTATAAGCACGGGCGTTTGGCACCTGCCGCGGGCCAGATGCGGCGGTCCCGAAGCCGGACACAGAGGCGTGGAGATGCTGGGTTCAAGGGTCGTGCTCAAGAAGCGGACGAAGGTGCGCCACCTCCCCGGGCGCGTGGCCGCCGGGGGCTTCATCCTCAACGAGGGTCTGCGAAGTTCAGCGCGGACGACGACACGGCGAAGAAGATCCACGGTTGGGCCAGCGAGGTCTACCCGGCCGTCGTCGAGTACGACCCCCAGAGCTTCACGCGGGCGCTGGGCGCCGCCGAGGTGGCGCTCGGCGGTGGGCTGCTGCTGCCCTTCGTCCCCAGCTGGCTGGTGGGCCTGGGACTGGCCGGGTTCAGCGGCGGACTGCTCAACCTCTATCTGAAGACACCGGGCATGCGCCAAGAGGGGAGCTTCCTTCCCACCAG
>DATHCF010000225.1:0-2437 GCA_035319705.1 Acidimicrobiales bacterium
TGCCCTGCGGGTAGGCGACGGCGCGCATCCGTCCCGACTTGACCAGGTTGGAGATGATGGGGGCGTCGCCGTGGTAGCGCAGGCCCCCGGCGTGGATGGGCGGCGGCATGAAGTCGTGGCCGAGGGTGTACATGGCGAGCAACGGGGTCATACCTGCGGTGTCGCCGAAGTCGTAGTCGAACCGCCCGGCGGTGAGTGTCGGGCACGATGAGGGCTCCACGGCGAGCAGCTCGACCTCCGGGTCGGTCACGAAGGGGAGCGCCAGTCCTCCGAGGTTCGAGCCGCCGCCGCAGCAGCCCACGACGAGGTCCGGCTTCTCCTCGCCGGCCAGATTGAGCTGCTCCTTGGCCTCGAGCCCGATCACGGTCTGGTGCAGCAGCACGTGGTTGAGCACCGATCCGAGCGAGTAGTGGGAGTCGGCTCGGCCGGCCGCGTCGCGCACCGCGTCGCTGATGGCGGTGCCGAGCGACCCGGGGCTGTCGGGGTCGTCGACCGGCGAGGGGACGACCGTGGCGCCCCAGGTCTCCATCATCACCCGCCGGTAAGGCTTCTGCTCGTAGGAAGCCCGCACCATGTAGACCTTGCACTCGAGGTCGAACAGGGCGGTGGCGAAGCTGAGGGCGCTACCCCATTGGCCCGCCCCCGTCTCGGTGGTCAGGCGGGCCACGCCTTCCTGCTTGTTGTAGAAGGCCTGCGGCACGGCGGTGTTGGGCTTGTGGGAACCGGCAGGGGAGACCGACTCGTCCTTGTAATAGATACGCGCCGGGGTTCCCAGCGCCTGCTCGAGCCGGCGGGCCCGCACGAGGGGGGTGGGCCGCCACATCCGCAGGATGTCGAGCACCTCGCCGGGGATGTCGATCCACGGCTCGGCCGACACCTCCTGGCCGATGAGCGCCATCGGGAACAGCGGGGCCAGGTCGTCGGGGCCGATGGGCTGCCTGGTCCCCGGGTGCAGCGGTGGCTCGAGCGGCACCGACAGGCGCGGCAGCACGTTGAACCAGGCCTCGGGAACCCGGTCGCTGGGCAACGTCCAACGCATGGACGGACCTCCTCGTCGTCGACGGCTCCTACATAGTTGGCGGCGTAGGGGCCGTCAACCGGTCAGCCGTGCTGCCAGAAGCGGCTCTGCAGGGTGCGGTGTCCGGGCAGGGCGAGCTGGTCCAGCCGGGCGAGCTCGTCCTGGCCGAGGCTCCACCCGCGGGCCCCGGCGTTCTGCTCGGCCTGGGCGCGGTTCTTGGCGCCGGGGATGGGGACCGCAGACTTGGCCATGATCCAGTTGAGCGCCACCTGATTCGGGGTCTTACCGCCGTGCTGCTCACCGATGCGACGCAGCTCGGCCACCAAAGTGTCGACCTGCGCCATGGGATGGTCGGCGAAGGTGCGCTTTCCCGGTGGGGGATTGGCAGCCGAGTACTTGCCGGTCAGCCGTCCCTGGCCGAGCGGCGAGTAGGCCAGGACCCGCACCCCGAGCTCCGCGCAGGCGGCGAGCAGGCCGCCGCTCTCCGGGTCACGCCGCAGGAGCGAGAACTCGACCTGGTTGGTGGCCAGTGCCAGCCCGCGCTTTTCGAGCTCGCCCGCCATGGCGCGCGTCTCGGCGGCCGAGTAGTTGGACACGCCCACCGCCTTGGTGAGCCCCTGCCGGTGCGCCTCGGCCAACGCGTCGGCCACCGCCGCGTGCGAGCGGAAGCTGATCGGTCCGTGGATCTGGTACAGCTCGACGTGGGGCCGGCCGAGGCGCTCGAGTGAGGCCCGCAGCGCGCGGAGCAGGGCGGCGCCCACGTCCAGCTTCCAGGGGAACGGCATGAACTTGGTGGCGATCGTCACCTGGCCGGCTCGTTGCGGATCGGCGGCCAGCAGAGAACCGATGATGCGCTCGCTCTCCCCTCTGCCGTAGACCTCGGCGGTGTCGAAGAAGGTGACGCCGGCGTCGATCGAGGCCTGCCACGCCTCTTCGATCGAGGCCCGGGTCAGGCCGGTGTCGTAGCCGCCCATGCCCCAGGTGGAGCGGTCGCCCCAGGCCCAGGTGCCCACGCCCATGGCCGGGATCGACACGTCGCTGCCGGCCAGGCGGAAGGTCTGCGAGCTCACCGGAGCGACTGTAGGCCCGGCTGCGGCTCACATCCGATGCGACCGGTGCGGCCGATGTGACGGCCGGTTTATTTGCCTGTATCATCTAAGTTTCCCCTCGGAGGCCCAGCCGCACGATGACCACCGTCAGAACCGGTCCCGATCGCGTCACCGAGGAAATCGCCGCGGCACTGTCTTCGGTGGCACGGGTGGTGAACCAGGTCAAGGTGCACGAGACGCTGTGCAAGCGCGCCGGTGTCGACCTCGACCGGGCCGGGGCCGCCCTGGTGTACAAGCTCTACACCGAGGGTCCGAACATGCGGTTGACGGAGCTGGCCGACCGCCTCGCCATCGACCCCCCGGCCGTCAC
>DATHCF010000226.1:0-5569 GCA_035319705.1 Acidimicrobiales bacterium
GCCGGCCGGGACTTCGCCGAGCAGCGCCGCGTGCTCGGCGGGCTGATGGCGCCGTTCACCGAGGTGGCCGCCTCCCACCCCGCCGCCTGGTTCGCCGAGCGGCGGACGGCCGACGAGCTGGCCACCGTCGGCCCTGACAACCGCCTGGTGGCGGAGCCCTATCCCAAGCGCATGTGTGCGGTGATCAACGTCGACCAGGCCGCGGCGGTGCTCGTGACCTCGCTGGCCGCCGCCCGGCGGGCCGGGCTGTCGGATCAGGTGGTGTTCTGTCTGTCCGGCGCCGAGGCCAACGACGTGTGGTTCCCCACGGCCCGTCCCGATCCCGGGTCCTCCCCGGGTATCGCCGCTGCCACCTCGGCCGCCCTCGACGCCGCGGGCATCGGCATCGACGACGTCGGCGCCTTCGACCTCTACTCCTGCTTCCCCTGTGCGGTGCAGATGGCGTGCAGCGCCATGGGGCTGGCCACCGACGACGCACGGGGGCTCACGGTCACCGGCGGGCTTCCGTATTTCGGCGGGCCCGGCAACGACTACACCCTGCACGCCATCGCCACCATGGCGGAGCGGATCCGCCACGGCGGCGGCACCGGGTTGGTGACGGGCCTCGGCTGGTACGCCACCAAGCACGCCGTAGGGGTCTACGGATCGGCTCCTCCGGCGCACGGGTGGCGCATGGGCGACACCCGAGAGGCGCAGCAAGCCATCGATTCGAGCGCCCGCGAAGTGGCGACAGACGCCGTGGGGCCGGCAGTCGTCGTCGCCTCCACGGTGGTCACCGACCGCAACGGCGGGCCACGGGCGGTGCCGGTCGTGGCCCGGCTGGAGGACGGCCGTCAGGTGGGGGCCGCCGCCGAGGACGACGAGCTCGCCGCGCTGGCCGGGCGCAACCTGGTCGGCGAGCGCATCGTCGTCTCCGGCCCACTGCCTCGATTCCGGATGGCGGGCTGAGCGGCCCTCGGGACAGACTCGCCGGGCGTGCCGGCCGTCATGCGCGGCGGCACGGACGGAAAGGACAGGAAGGAGCGGTCATGGCGGCAGTGGAGCGAGAGCGCCGGGGACGGGTCGAGGTCCTCACCATCAACCGTCCCGAGGCGCGCAACGCCATCAATGCCGAGGTCACCTCGGCCATGGGCGCCGCCCTCGACGACGTCGCCGCCGACGACGAGTGCTGGGTGGTGGTGGTGACCGGCTCGGGCGACAGGTCTTTCTCGGCCGGCATGGACCTGAAGGCCTTCGCCTCGGGGCAGGGGGCGGGCATCATCGACGCCAACGGCTTCGCCAGCATCACCAGACGCCGCTTCGCCAAGCCCCTCATCGCCGCTGTGAACGGCGCGGCGCTGGCCGGCGGGTGCGAGATCATGCTCTCCTGCGACCTGGTGGTGGCGGCCGAGCACGCCACCTTCGGCATCCCCGAAGCCAAGCGGGGCCTCATCGCCGGAGCCGGGGGTCTCATCCGCCTGCCGCGGCGCATCCCCCGGGCGGTGGCCCTCGAGCTGGCCCTCACCGGCGACGCCATCGACGCCCGCCGGGCACTGGAGATCGGGCTCGTCAACAGGGTGGTGCAGGCCGAGCGGCTCATCGACGAGGCGATGGCCCTGGCCGAGGTGATCGCCGCCAACGCGCCCCTGGCGGTGCGCGCCTCCAAGCGCGTGATGCTCGACAGCGCCGATCTGCCCGAAGCCGAGGCCTGGACGCTCAACGACGGGTGCTTCACCGAGATCTTCACCTCTGCCGACGCCATGGAGGGTGCGGTCGCCTTCGCCGAGAAGCGGCCCCCCGACTGGAGCGGGAAATAGTCGTGCTCGTCGGCGCGGCGGCCGGGCCGGCCACCGTGAACGAACTGGCCTCCGCCCTGGAGGGCCTCCGGCTGTCGCTGCACGTGCTGGCCGCGGCGGTGTGGGTAGGCGGCCAGATCACCCTGGCCGGACTGGTACCCACCGCCCGGCGGCTGGGCGAGGGGGCGACGGCCGCGCTGGCCCGTGCCTTCGCCCGGGTGCAGTGGCCGGCCTACCTGGTCCTCCTCGGCACCGGCATCTGGAACGTGCAAGCGGTGGGAACGAGCGGCAGCGCCGCCTGGAAGGCGGTGCTGTCGGTGAAGATCGCCGTGGTCCTGCTGGCCGGCCTGGCCGCCTGGCTGCATACCCGGTCCACGAGCCGCGCCGGCCTGGCCGCCTGGGGGGCCGTGGCGTCACTGTCGTCACTGGCCGCGCTGGTCATGGGGGTGTTCCTGGCCGGCTGACCCCGCCAGGGGGCCGCTCCGGCCGGAGGCGGAGGGGGGGTCTAGGCTTTTAGTGCCGCAGGTGCCGGTCCCGACAGCGTGCGGGGCCGAGAAGGGAAGTGTCGTGCACCCAGTCCTCGCCGAGATCTTCGGTCCCGACCTCATCATCGTGATCATCGTCGTCGCCGTGGTCCTCTTCGGCGGAAGCCAGATCCCGAAGCTGGCCCGTTCCCTCGGCTCCGCCCAGTCGGAGTTCAAGAAGGGCTTGGCCGAGGGGACGTCGAAGTCGACCGACACGCCGTCGCAGGACGCCACGCCCAGCGCAGAGGGCGGGAGCTCCACGCCGACCGGCGGCCCACCCGCTTCGTAACCGGCCGATCCCCGGCGGCGGGCCGAGCCGTGGCGGAGGATGGCGTCCTCGGCCTCGCCGACAAGCTCTGGCGCGGCGAGATCGACATCGCCTCGCTGCACCCGGTGGGCGGATACATCGGCGGACTGGCCGAGCCGGCCGGCGGGGTGGCCTTCGTCCCGTCCTTCGCCAACGTGTCGGCCTTCTCCACCGACGACGGGCTGGTGCTCGTCGACACCGGTTCGATCTTCGTGGCCCAGGCGGTCCACGACGAGCTCCGGCGGTGGTCCGGCGACCGGCTGCACACCGCGGTGTACTCGCACGGCCACATCGACCACGTCTTCGGTGTGCCGGTGTGGGAGGAGGAGTCCGCCGGTCGCGGCTGGCCGGCCCCGGTGGTGGTGGCGCACGAGGCGGTTCCGGCCCGCTTCGACCGTTACGTGGCCACCGCCGGCTACAACGCCGTCGTCAACCAGCGCCAGTTCGGGGTGCCCGGTCTGCGCTGGCCCACCGAGTATCGCTACCCCGACTCC
This sequence comes from Acidimicrobiales bacterium, assembly GCA_035319705.1. Lineage (GTDB taxonomy): Bacteria > Actinomycetota > Acidimicrobiia > Acidimicrobiales > UBA8190 > UBA8190. The sequence goes on from DATHCF010000226.1 coordinate 3,101, forward strand.
ACCTACCGCTCCGAGCACGTCGTCGAGGTGGGCGGCACCCGCTTCGAGCTGCATCACGCCCGGGGCGAGACCGACGACCACACCTGGACCTGGGTCCCGGATCACCAGGTGCTGTGCTGCGGGGACCTGTTCATCTGGGCCTCGCCCAATGCCGGCAACCCCCAGAAGGTCCAGCGTTACCCCAAGGAGTGGGCCGCCGCCCTGCGCCAGATGCTGGCGCTCGGCCCCGAGGTGCTCCTGCCCGGCCACGGACTGCCGGTGGTGGGCGCCGAGCGGGTCCGCCGGGCCCTCACCGACACCGCCGAGCTGCTCGAGTTCCTCGTGTCCGAGACCCTGTCGCTCATGAACGGCGGCGCCCGGCTCGATGAGATCCTCCACAGTGTGCACCCGCCTTCCCACCTCATGGAGCGCCCGTACCTGCAACCGGTGTACGACGAGCCGGAGTTCGTGGTGCGCAACGTCTGGCGGCTGTACGGCGGATGGTGGGACGGCAACCCGGCGTCGTTGAAGCCCGCTCCCGAGGCGGCGCTGGCCCGGGAGCTGGCAGAGCTGTGCGGAGGGGCGGGGCGACTGGCCGAGCGGGCCCTGCAGCTGCTGGAGGAGGCGCAGCAGCCGGGCGCCGAGGGAGCCGACACGGCGCTGCGCCTGGCCGGCCATGTGGCCGAGACCGCGGCGCTGGCTGCTCCCGGCGACCCTTCTGTGCAGCAGGCGAGGGCTGCCGTGTTCGCCGCCCGGGCCGAGCACGCCACCTCGACCATGGCCAAAGGCGTGTTCAACTGGGCGTCCAAGGAGTCGGCGACCAGGGCCGAAACCCCGCCCTGAGCGGCGCCTTTCCCAACTACAACCTCGCGCGGAGGTTGGCTAAGGTCACCGCCCGTGACGTCCCGGTCTCCTCGCCCGCCCGGCGCCAGGCCGCACCGGCACTGGACGGTGGTCCTGGGCGGGCTGGCGCTGGCCCTGCTGCTCGGCGGGTGCCAGCTACCCGCCTTCGACGGGTTCCGGGGGGCGGACAAGCAGGGGCACGACGAGTTCCTGCTCTACTTCGGCACCATGGTGGCCGCCATCGTGGTGGGCGTCATCACCGGGGGCCTCATCCTGTGGGCGGTGTTCCGCTACCGCCGCCGCGACGACCACATGCCGCGGCAGTTCCAGTACCACATCCCCCTGGAGCTCACCTACACGGTGGTCCCCGTCATCATCGTGCTGGTGCTGTTCGGTTTCACCGTAGTGGTGGAGAACCGGGTGGACGCCGTGCCGCGCGACCCCAACCTGACCGTCGACGTCTACGCCTTCCAGTGGGGATGGGAGTTCGACTACCCCAACCATGTCGTCGTCCGGGCCGAGACCACCGCCGACCCCGACCCCGTCGGGCCCACCGGCCTCGGCGGACCGGCCTGCAGCCCGGCGGCGTGGTGCCTCGGCCCCGGACTCGTCCTTCCCTCGGGGCAGACCACCCAGATCGACCTACGCTCGCGCGACGTCATCCACGGCTTCTTCGTGCCCGAGTTCAACTTCTCGCGCTACGCCCAGCCGGGAGTGCTCAACGAGTTCGACTTCACTGTGAACCACCCCGGTGTGTTCCGGGCGCAGTGCACCCAGCTGTGCGGCCTCTACCACTCGCTCATGTTCTTCCACGTGGTGGCCATGCCGCCGGCCAAGTTCCAGGCCTGGCTGTCGTCGGAGGCCCCCTCGGCAGCTACCGGCGACGTGCTGCGGAGTTCGGAGAACAAGACCAGTGTGCCCACCACCCCGAGCATCGGGGCCAACGCCACCACCCCCAACAGCGGGAGCAGCGGTTAGTGAAATGAGCCTTGTCCGCCGTCCGTCAACGACCGAAGAGGCACTGCCATGACCGTTCTGGCCGAACGGCCCGTCGTCGCCGCGGAGCACCCCGAGCACCACGAAGGGCCCACCGGGCTGCTCAAGTGGATGACGAGCACCGATCACAAGGTGATCGGCATGAACTACATCGTGACTTCGCTCGTCATGTTCTTCTTCGCCGGCATCATGGCCCTCGTCATGCGGGCCGATCTGGCCAGCCCCAGCGGGGCGATACTCAGCCTGCAGCAGTACAACGAGCTGTTCACCATGCACGGCAGCCTGATGCTGTACCTGTTCGCCGGGCCGTTCGCCTTCGGCGGGCTGGCCAACTACATCGTGCCGCTGCAGGTGGGGGCGCCAGACATGGCCTTCCCCCGCTTGAACGCCCTGTCCTACTGGCTGTTCCTCGGCGGCTCGATCACGATGATGCTGAGCTTCATCGTGACGGGCGGTGCGGCTGCCTTCGGGTGGGTGGCCTACGCCCCGCTGTCGGAGGCGACCTTCTCCCCCGGATCGGGGCCGGACCTGTGGATCCTGGCCCTGGCCCTCACCGGGTTCTCGGCCATCTTCACCGGCGTGAACCTCATCACCACCATCTTCTACCTGCGCGCCCCCGGCATGACCATGTTCAGGATGCCCATCTTCACC
>DATHCF010000227.1:0-3012 GCA_035319705.1 Acidimicrobiales bacterium
GGGGAATCCCTGTGGCAGTCGGAGCCCTGTATCCCCGACTACGGGATGCCCTGGTGCCCCGAACTCTTCCAGCCAACCGGCGGTCCCGGATCGACACATGCCGGCGTCCCCGCACACTCATAGTGGCGCGTGCGGCTTCCGTAGCGGCTGAGTGACGCACTCCAGCGATCGGTGCCAACCCAATGGGGGCGATGGCGATTCATGATCTGTCTGGCCTTTGTCGCCGCCCCTCCCGAGAAGGTCGACCTCAGGCCAAAATCTCTATGAGCCTCAGCCCGTGTCCGTTTGCGGTACTCATGACGAGTGCGCTTACTCGACCATTGGTAGCGGCGGTGATGGGTACGGCTGATGCAGGGAAGGACTGGCTGAGAAAAGGCAGCGCGAGTTGGGCCATGCCTCGGTGGCCAAAGGTATGATCGAGGTCGCCGTCACTAGAGAAGTCAAAGAGATTGAGTTCGGCACTTGCTTTAGGGTTGGACTGGATGGTTGGACGGGCGTCTGCCATCAGGAATCCCCCGCTACTGCGTGGCAAGACCCACACGGATTGCGCCATGGGTGAGTTGAAGGTTCTCTCACCTCCGGTGCCGAAGGTGGTCTCCAGCTCACCGTTTAGCCGGAACGCGACCACGCGACCCTGGGCGGTGGGGTCGGGAACGTTCGACACGGGGGTATTCTGCTCGGTGCCGAAAAGGAGAATGTCGGTGGATCGAACGTCCATGTCGCCGACAAAGACTCCCGAGGGCGTAATGCCTGTCATTGCCGCGTTGACGTTCGACTGAAAGGAAGGCAAAGGAAGGCCCGAACTGCTGAGGGCGGAGATCGTTACACCCCAGCCTCCCATATTTCCACCTGAGGTGAGAACGAAGATCTCTCCGTCCTGTCCAACCGAGACTCGATAGATACCAGAGTCGTCCCTGAACCCTGGAATCCGTGTTCTGCCGCCTGAACCGAAGTCGCTGACTATGCCGCCCTCAGCGTTCACTTCGCCGATCCACTCCTGGTAACAGCAGCCGCCCCCTTCGGTGCCACCGAGCACGATGTCGCCAGATGGAGTCTCGGCAATAGCGGACACGCCACCCGGCCACGGCAGCACGGTCCATCCGCCCGACCCGAAAGTCTGATCAAGGCTCCCTTTGGGATTGATGCGCGCCACCAACCACCCGTTTGTGGTCTGACCAGCAAGGACGGTTCCACTGCCGCCTGGCACTGCGAGGGAGGCGGCGATGCTGAAGGTCTGACCTCCAAGTATTAGCGGGAGGGGGTCAGGCCCCCCTCCCGGCCACCCCCCGACGCTGCCGCTGAGCGCCTGAGACTGTCGGGCCGGCAAAGCCGGCCCTCGTGCGCTATCACGTTGGCCATGTCGAGCGTGGTGAACATCAACGACGTGCTGGACGGCCACGTCGGCTTGGATCTGGCCTGCGTGGACCGCCTCTATCTGAACGCCTACGTGCCCAACCTTCAGGTCGGCGGTCAAGTGGAACGCTTCTGCCGCCACCTCGGTCAGCCCATCGCCTCGCCGGCGGTGATCGAGAAGGTCGGCAACCGCTTCCGCCGCGAGGTCGATGCCTTCGCCGGTGAGCACGACGTTCCCATCCTGCACCTGAAGAAGCCTGATCGCACCCGATGGGACGACCGCAAGCTGGACCACGTCCGTCCCTACATGGACAAAGCCGAGCACGCCAAGCGCTATGGGGTGGTCGCCATCGTCTCGGCCCAGGAGTTCCAGTACGTCTTCAGTGCCACCAAGAAGACCAGGGGCAATGCGGTCTGGTTCGACTGGAACAAGACCGAGCGCCGGGTGAGCTGCTTCTACTTCTACATCTGCGACCGCGAGTTCGGACCCTGCTTCATCAAGATCTGCACCTACTTCCCCTACCCGGCCAAGGTGTGGTGCAACGGTCACGAATGGGCCAAGCGCCAGACCGCCCGCGCTCGCGTCCCGTTCACCGAGCTGGCCAACGGCTTCGCCAGCTGTGCCCGCCCCGAGCGCCTGCAGGGGATCTGCGACCGCTTCGGTCCCGCCGACGTCCAGGCCCTGTTCGACCGCTGGATCGACCGCATCCCCACCCCGCTCACCGCCTCGGATCGGACGGCGGGGTTCTTCTGGGAACTGTCCATGCGCCAGGTCGAGGTCTCCCGCACCCTCGTCTTCGACGACCCCCGCCGGGCCCGGGGGTTCTTCGAGTCCCTGGTGGCCGACAACGTCGGCATCGGACGGCCCGCCGAGGTGGCCGTGGTCTTCGCCCGCCAGGTGCGAAAGACCACCAAGGAGCCCTTCCGCAGCCGCATCTTCGGCGCCGGCACCGAGGTCAAGATGGACTTCGCCTACAAGCACTCCAGGGTCAAGCAGTATCTCAAGGAAGGGAGGGCCTTGCGTATCGAGACCGTGATCAACAAGCCATGGGACCTCACCATCCGCTCCCGCCTGGAGCACCTGCCCGAGCTGGTCGCAAAGGCCCGGCAGGTCAACGACCGTCTGCTTATGATCGAACGTGCCGGTCAGGGCTGTGCCATCGGCTCTGCGCTCTTCGAGCGCATCCACCAGCCCTACGCAAGGGAGGGCCAACGGACCGGAGCGCTCCGGTTCGGTGATTCACGCGCCATGGCCCTGACCGGCGCCCTGTGCCTCATGGTCCACGCCGTCGCCGGCTTCACCAACAAAAGCCTTCGCGGGCTCGTCGCCGGACTGCTCGGCAGTGACTACAGCACCAGCCAGATGACCTACGACCTGCGTCGCCTCCGCCTGCACGGGCTCATCGCCCGAATCCCGCGCACCAACACCTACGTCGTCACGCCCGAGGGTCTCCGGGTGGCGGTCTTCTACACGAAGCTCCAGGAGCGTCTCCTGCGCCCCCTCCTCGGCGCCGACCAACCTCCGGCGCCCATCGAGCTTCGTCGCGCCCTTTCCACGATTGACTCGGCCATCGCCGACTACGTCACAAGCGCGCGCCTGGGCCGGGCAGCATGAAACTTGTCACAATGTCCCGAGTTAGGGCCCCCAAGAACGACTAG
>DATHCF010000228.1:0-11051 GCA_035319705.1 Acidimicrobiales bacterium
GCTGGCCATCGTGCCCATGTTCCACGCCAATGCCTGGGGGATCCCCTACACCGCCTTTCTGGCCGGCGCCGACCTGGTCATGCCCGAGCGCTTCTTGCAGGCCGAGCCGCTGGCGCGCATGTTCGCCGAGCTGCGGCCCACCCTGTCGCTCGGGGTTCCCACCATCTGGAACGACCTGCTTCGGTACGCCGACACCCACGAGGTGGACCTGTCGTCGGTTCGCATGCTGACCGCCGGTGGTGCCGCCGTGCCACGCTCGCTCATCGAGGCCTACGCGGCGCGCTTCGGCGTGGAGATGGTCCAGGGCTGGGGCATGACCGAGACCAGCCCGGTGGTGGCTCTGGCCCGGCCTCCCAAGGGCACCCCTTCCGAGCAGGAGATCGACTACCGGGTGAAGGCAGGGCGGGTGCTGGCCGGAAGCGAGGTCCGGGTGGTGGACCCCGAGGGCAACGTGTTGCCGTCCGACGGGCAGTCGATCGGCGAGTTCGAGGTGCGCGGCCCGTGGATCACGGGCGCCTACTTCGGTGGGGCCGATGCCGATCGGTTCCGCCAGGGCTGGTTGCGCACCGGCGACGTGGGCACCTTGGACGAAAAGGGCTTCATGACCATCTCGGATCGCACCAAGGACGTGATCAAGTCCGGTGGCGAGTGGATCTCCTCGGTCGACCTGGAGAACGCCGTGATGGCCCACCCCGGCGTGCACGAGGCGGCGGTGGTGGGAATACCCGACGAGCGCTGGGACGAGCGCCCCCTCGTGGTGGTGGTGCCGGCGGAGGGGGACCGGCCCGAGCCGGGCGAGCTGCTCGACTTCCTCACCCCCCGTGTGGCGCGCTGGTGGCTGCCCGAGCGGTGGGCGTACGTGGACGAGCTGCCCAAGACCTCGGTGGGCAAGTTCGACAAGAAGGCGCTGCGGGCCAAGGCCGCCGGCGGCGACCTGGACATCGAATCCGTCGAGGTTCCGCGCCCGGACTCCTCTTCCTGACCGGTCTGCTCGGTGGGCGGCGAGGAGCTGGCCGGGCGCCTGGCGGTCATTGCCGAGGAGCTCGGCGACCTGGCCCTCGACTGTCTGCGCCGGGCCGCCGAGGACCTGCGCGGCGGCGGAGAACCCGATCCCCGGCTGCTCGCCGAGGAGCGGCGGCTCACCCGGGCGCGACGTGCGGTCGAGAAGGCGGCATCGCTGCTTTCTCCTCCCCCAGGCAGTTGAGCGCATCGAGGAGCTGGCGCAGCCGTCCGTAATGGACGCGGTCGAAGCGCAGCGCCAAGCGGGGCAGCTCGAGGTGGTCGTTGCTGGCCCGCTCGGGGGACAGGGGCTTCGTCGGGCGGATGTTGCCGCTCACCACGATGTCGTGGAAGCGGTGGTTGAGCTCGTGCAACTGGTGGCGGCTGGGCAGGCGCTGCAGGCGCAGGACGAGCAGGTCGCCCACCCACCGGCACGAGTGGTAGTTGCGGTAGAAGCCGAGCAGCTCCTCTGCCGCTTCCTCCACGTCGGTGGTGACGCGGTACAGCACGTGGTCCTCGCCGGACACGAGCCCGCGCGAGGTGACCTGCTCGTCGAGAAAGTGCTGCCAGCCGCTCCAGTACGTCCCGCCAGGGACGTCCAACAGCACCAGGGGAGCGGGCTGCGCCTTGCCTGTCTGCAGCAGGGTCAGGAGCTCGAACGCCTCGTCCAGGGTGCCGAACCCGCCCGGGAGCACCGCATAGGCGTCGGACTCCTTGATGAGCATGAGCTTACGGGTGAAGAAGTACCGCATCTCGACCAGCTTGGGGTCCTGGGAGATGAAGGGATTGGCCCCCTGCTCGTGGGGGAGGCGGATGTTCACGCCGAGCGAGCGCTCCCGGCCGGCGCCCTCCATGGCCGCCTCCATGATCCCCGGCCCGGCCCCGGTGATGACCATCCAACCGGCCGCCGCCATGCGCTCGGCCAGCCGTCGTGCCTGGAGGTAGAGGGGGTCGGCCGGCAGCGTGCGCGCCGATCCGAAGAAGGTGACCTTCATCCCGTGTCGCCACGGGCGGAAGACACGGAAGGCTTCGGCCATCTCGGCCAACGCCGCCGAAGCCAGCTTCAAGTCGAGCGAGTCGGTGCGTTCCTCGGCCAGATGGACCACCGTGCCCAGGATGGCCCGGTACAGGTCGTGGCGTTCGGTCACCCCGAGCGCGTCGAGGAACAGCTCCATGAGCGCCGTCTGCCGGTCGTCGACGGCGTCGTCGGACGTGACCCCGTCCACGCCGGCGTCGTCGGCCACCAGTGGTGGCACCGTTCCGGCGGGCGAGGGTGGCGCGTCGTCCTGCTCGGGCGGATCCTCCTGCTCGGGCGAATGCACCTGTTCGCCGCCATGTTCGTACTCCGCCGGAGCGTCGTGATCGGTCACCGGCGCCAGTTCAGCACCGTGCCACGCGGCCGTACAGGGTGGTGCGCTGCTCGAGCGGCCGCCCGAGCGGCTCCGTCAGCGCCCGGAATGCGTCCTCGTCCATCCGCTGGCCGTGGCTGGCGCCTGCCGCGCGCGAGATGTTCTCGTCCATGAGCGTCCCCCCCAGGTCGTTGCAGCCGGCCTGCAGGGCCTGGGCCACGCCGGCGGCGCCCATCTTCACCCAGCTCACCTGGATGTTGTCGATCCAGCCGGCATAGGCGATGCGGCCCACGGCGTGCATGAGCAGCGCCTCGCGGAAGGTGGGGCCGCGCCGCGACCGGCGCTGCAGGTAGATGGGGCTGGCCATGTGCACGAAAGGCAGGGGCACGAATTCGGTGAACCCGCCGGTCTCCTTCTGCAGCCGGCGGGTCCGCACCATGTGACGGGCCCACGAGCGGGGATGCTCGATCGAGCCGAACATGATGGTCACGTTGGAGCGCAGGCCCACCCGGTGGGCGCTGCGGTGCGCCTCGAGCCACTGCTCGGTGTCGATCTTGTCCGGGCACAGCACCGCCCGTACTTCGTCGTCGAGGATCTCCGCTGCCGTGCCCGGCAGGGTGGCGAGCCCGGCCTCCTTGAGCCGCTGCAGGTAGTCGGCGAGCGGGACCCCGAGCCGCCGTGCCCCCTCGGTCACCTCCAAGGCAGTGAAGCCGTGGATGTGGATGCGCTCCGAGGCGGCGCGCACCGCGGCGATGACCTCGAGGTAGTAGTCGCCGTCGAAGTCGGGATGGATGCCGCCCTGGAGGCACACCTCGGTGGCGCCGGCCTCTTCGGCCTCGCGCACGCGCTTGGTGATCTCGTCCAAGCCGAGCAGATACGGCGACCCCCGGAGGTTGAGCGACAGCGGTCCCTTGGAGAACGCGCAGAAACGGCACTTGAAGGTGCACACGTTGGTGTAGTTGATGTTGCGGTTGGCCACGAAGGTGACCGACTCACCCACCAGCTGCCGTCGCAGCTCGTCTGCCGTCTCGGCCACCTGGCGCACCTCCGGGCCCCGGGCCGCGAACAGCGTGACCAGCTCGTCCTCCTCCGGCTCCTGGCCGAGTCCCACCCCCGCCAGCACCTCGGCAACCGCACCCTCGGCTGCCCGGCCGGCGCCCCCGTTGGTCGCAACGTTGGCCGCGCCATTGGTAGTCCGGGTGGCCGGGCGCAGAAGCGGTGGAGGCTCGAGCGTGCCGCCGGCGTGCCACGGGTGGTCACGGGCCAGTCCCTCGGCGTCGGAGCGGTCGAGCACGCAGAAGCGCATGGCGGGATCCAGCCAGCGTTCCGGATGGCGTGCGTACTCGGGGTAGACGGTGAGGCGCGGCGCCAGGCACAGGTCCGACTTCTCGGTGGCCTGTCGCAGCACCTCCAACGCCGGCCAGGCGCACTCGGGGTTCACGTGGTCGATGGTGACCGGTGACACCCCGCCCCAGTCGTCGATGCCGGAATCGAGAAGGGGTGCCAGGTCAGCCGACAGATTGGGCGGGGCCTGCAGGTGCACCTCGGGCGGGAGCACCAGCCGGGCCACGGCGATGGTCCACCACAGCTCCTCGCCGGGGCAGGGGGGGTGGTCGTGCATGGCCGTGCCCGGCTTGGGGAGGAAATTCTGGACGATCACCTCTTGCACCTGCCCGTGACGGCGGTGGCTCTCGGCGATGGCCTCGAGGGCCCGCAGCCGATCGTGGCGTGTGTCGCCGATGCCCACCAACAGGCCGGTGGTGAAGGGCACGGAGACCTCGCCGGCTGCCTCCAACGTGGCCAGTCGCCGCTCGGGCGTCTTGTCCGGCGCGGCGCGGTGGCAGACGAGGTCCGGGTCCAGCGACTCGATCATCATCCCCTGGCTGGCCGACACCGGGCGGAGCGCGGCCAGCTGGGCGGCGTCCAGGGCGCCGGCATTGGCGTGGGGGAGCATGCCGGTGCGGTCGCGCACCTCGGCGCACACGGCGGCCAGGTACGACAAGGTGGAGTCCTGCCCGTGGTCCGAAAGCCATCGCCGGGCCGCCGGGTATCGGTCCTCGGGGGCCTCGCCCAGGGTGAAGAGCACCTCGTGGCAGCCCGCCGCCGCGCCTGCCTCGGCGATGGCCATCACCTGCTCCGGCTCCAGGTAGAGCGCGCCCAGGCGGGCCGGTGGCTGGGCGAAGGTGCAGTAGCCACAGCGGTCACGACACAGCTGGGTGAGCGGGACGAAGACCTTGGGCGAGTAGGTGACCCGGTTGCCGTGGGCGCGTGCGCGCACGGCGCGGGCCTCGGCCTGCAGCTCGCCGAGGGCGGCGCCGAGCAGGTCGCTGCGGTCCACGGCCGTCACCTTACGGCCCGGCGCTGCTGTCCAGCAGTGGCCGCCACGCGGTTGCGGCCGGCGGCTTTGGCCCGGTACAGATTGGCGTCGGCCCGGAACACGAGCTCCTCGGACGACTCGGTCGCGTCCCATGTGGCCAGTCCCGCCGAGAAGGTGACACGCCGGCCCAAGCGGTCGGTGCCCACCCCCTTCTTGCGCAGCCCCTCGACCAGCGATGTGGCGCCCGTCAGGTCCGTCTCGGGCAGCACCAGGCAGAATTCCTCGCCGCCGTAGCGCGACAGCAGGTCCTGGGCCCGTACCCGGGAAGTGGTGCGCAAGGCGAAGTGCTGCAGCAAAGCGTCGCCCGCCGCATGGCCGAAGGTGTCGTTGTAACGCTTGAAGTGGTCGAGGTCGATCATGGCCACCGACAGCGGCAGGCGGCTGCGCCGGGCCCGCGACATCTCGCGCTCGAGCACCTCGAACAGGCGGCGCCGGTTGGCCAGGCCGGTGAGCTCGTCGGTGTTGGCTGCCTCGACCAGTCCGGAGACGACCAGGCTGTGCAGGAGCATGGCCGCCAGCAGCCCGGCCACCGTGGAGACGACCACCGGCTCGAGCGGCGACCCGCGGGTGGAGGAGGCCGGGACCACGACGACCACGCCGGCCGTGCCGGCGCGCGCCGGGGCGCCCAAGAGGCGCTCGGTCAGCATGGGCTGCATGCGGTCCAGGCTCACCTGGGGCAACGACGACAGCTCCTCCCAGCTGGGCCAGTCGTCGTCGGGCCAGGCGAAGACGCGCTCGATGGGGCCGCGGCCGGCCAGACGGGTGAGCACGGCATAGCGGCCCACGTCCATGATGGAGCCCAGACGCGCGCCGAGCGGCCCGAGGTCGCGGGGCCAGTCGGCCATGGCGCTCGTCTCGGTGGCCAGTTCGGCCAGCCGGCGGTTGCGCTGTAGGCCGTGGATCGACCCGCGCACGACCTCGTCCACCACCGCGGCCAGCACCCCGGCCGTGCCGGCGAACAGCACGGTCGTCCACACGGCGTCGTAGGCGGGCAGCTGGAGGCCGCATTCGGTCCCGACACCGGCGACGAGCAGCACCCAGGCCCGCCAGATCATGGCCGGGTTCCCGAGCAGGGTGGCCACCATGAAGACGACCACCGGCAGCAACAGGAAGGTGTCGCCGTGCAGCCCGAAGGCCGCCCCTGCGGACACCGCCGCCCCCATGGCCAGCGCGATCTGGGCGAAGGCCCGGCTGGCGACGAAGCCGGCCACGCTGCCGCGCCGCAGCCGCCGGTGGTCGAAGACGATGCTCAGCACGAACACGGCGATCAGGCCGGCCATGACCCCGAGCGCCGTCGGAGAGCGCAGCCGCGGGTGATACAGGCCGGCGGCCAGGGCGAAAAGGGGCAGCAGCAGATACACGATGGTGAGGGCCCGCAGCGTCCGGGCCACCGACGCCTCGGTGGGCCGGGTCCGGAAGCGAAGTGGGGCGCGCTGAAGTGGCGGGCTGTTGCCCGTTCGTCGCTCGCCGGTGCGTCCTTCGGGCGTCATCGAGTGCCGGGCCACAGCATGGCGCAGTGCGGGTCAGCCGGCTGCCGGCCCGGCGGCGGCCCGATCGACCAGCCACACCACACGTTCGGCGCGCACCTGGTTGGCGGGGATGTCGGCGCCGTCGCGCACCTGGGCGAAGGCGGCCCGCTTCTCCTCGCCGGCCACGGTGAACAGCACGAGACGGGCCCGGGCGATGCCGGCCAGGGTGAGCGTCATGCGGTCATGGGGGTTGCGCTCATGCGGGTCGGTGCTCGACACCACGAGCGTGCCGGCCGGCGCCCCGAGCGCCTCGGAGCCGGGGAAAAGCGACGCGGTGTGCCCGTCGGGACCGAGACCGAGATGGATCACGTCCGGAGGCGGGAACCGCTCGAGCAGCCGCTCGTAGGACTGCGGTCCCTCGTCGCAGGACATGGGATGGAACGAGCCCACCGGTCCCACCCGCTCGAGCAGCGCCTGGCGCACCAGCTTCTGGTTGGCGTCGTCGTCGTCGGGCGCCACACAGCGTTCGTCGCCCATGAGGACGTCGACCTGGTCCCAGGCGATGGCTCCGGGCTCGGCCGCCAGCCGCTCGTAGCAGCGCCGCGCCGTCGGCCCGCCGGAGAGCACCAGCGCGAAGCGCTCGCCCCGGCGGCCGGCGAATGCATCGCGCACGTGCCGGGCGAAGGCAGCAGGCACGTCGTCGGTGACCTCGAGCTCGCCGAAGAGCGTCCTCACGGGTCGCGCCACTGGCGCAGGTCGCGCGCCAGCAGCAGGTCGGCCTCGTGCGGCCCCCAGCTGCCGGCCGGGTAGTACGACAGCGGCGTTCCGTCCTGGGACCAGGCCTCGAGCAGGGGGTCGACGATGGTCCAGGCCCGCTTCACCTCGTCGGTCCGGATGAACAGGGTCGGGTCGCCGATCATCACGTCGTGCAGCAGGCGCTCGTAGGCGTCGGCGGTGACGGCCGGGAAGACCTCCGCGTACGAGAAGTCCATCGCCACCGACCGCAGCTTGAACTCCTCGCCCGGCACCTTGGCCCCGAAGGTCAGGCAGATGCCCTCGTCGGGCTGGATGCGCACGATGAGCGCGTTGGAGCTGAGATCACGCGCTTGGCGGGCGCCGAAAGCCAGATGCGGCACCCGGTGGAACTCCATGGTGACCTCGGTGGCCCGCTTGGGCAGGCGCTTGCCGGTGCGTACGTACACCGGCACACCGGCCCAGCGCCAGTTGTCCACCGCCAGCTTCATGGCCACGTACGTCTCGGTCACGCTCCGGGGGTCGACGCCGTCCTCCTGGCGGTATCCCACCACCGCCTGGCCCCCCACCGTGCCGGCGGTGTACTGGCCGCGCACGGCGATGGACGGCACCTGGTCGACCTCGGGCACCACCACCGCCCGGAGCAGCTTCACCTTCTCGTCGCGGATGCCCTGGGCGTCGACGACGGCGGGCGGCTCCATGAGGGTGAGCGCCAGCACCTGCATCACGTGGTTCTGCACGATGTCGCGCAGCGCTCCGGCCTTCTCGTAGAAGCCGCCCCGGTGCTCCACCCCGAGCTCCTCGGCCACGGTGATCTGCACGCTGTTCACGTAGCGGCGGTTCCAGATGGGCTCCCACACCGCATTGGCGAAGCGCAGGGCCAGCAGGTTCTGGACCGTCTCCTTGCCCATGTAGTGGTCGATGCGGTAGATCGACGACTCGTCGAACGCCGCGTGCAGCTGGCGGTCGAGCTCGTCGGCGCTGCGCAGGTCGTGGCCGTACGGTTTCTCCACCACCAGCCGGGCGAACGTGCCGCCGCTGCCCGGGCTGTTGCAGCCGTGCTGGGCCAGGGCCCGGGCGATCTCCCCGAACAGGTCGGGCACCGTGGCCAGGTAGTAGACACGGTTGCCGCCGGTGCCCGCATCGGCGTCCAGCTCACCGAGCACCGTCTTCAGGGCGTCGAAGGTGGCGGGATGGCCGTACTCACCGGAGACGTAGCGGAAGTCGCCGACGATCTTCTGCCAGGCCGGGCTGTGGTCACCGGCCGCCTGCATGGCGCAGTTGCGGAAGTCGTCGTCGCTCCATTCGGTGCGCGCCACCCCCACCACGGCGAAGCCGTGGGGCAGGGCGTCGTGCTCGGCCAGGGCGGCCAGCGCCGGAAGCAGCTTGCGCCTGGTGAGGTCGCCCGAGGCACCGAACACCACCAGCACCATGGGGGGAGGACGCCGCACGCGGTCGAGCTCGTGGCCGGAATGCGGGCGCGTGGGGGTGTCGGTGCGGGTGGCGTCGCCGCTGTCGACTCCGGTTCCGGTCATGCCGGCTTGCCGTCGGATGTTGCTCCGGCTTCGGCCGGCTCGATGCGCACGGCGTGGCCGCCGAACTGGTTGCGCAGGGCGGCCAGCAGCCGCAGGGCGAAGGAGTCCTCGTCACGCGAACCGAAGCGCTGGAACAGCGACGTGGCGATCACCGGAGCCGGGACCGCCCGCTCGATGGCCTCCATGGCCGTCCACCGGCCCTCGCCGGAGTCGACCACGTAGGGCTCGAGGCGCTCGAAGCCCGACCCGGGGGCCAGCGCGCGCTCGGTCAGCTCGAGCAACCACGACCGCACCACCGAGCCGTAGCGCCAGATGGAGGCGATCTGGTGCAGGTCGAGGGAGAACTCCCCGGCTTTGCCCATGATCTCGAAGCCCTCGGCGTAGGCCTCCATGAGGCCGTACTCGATCCCGTTGTGCACCATCTTCACGAAGTGGCCGGCGCCCACCGGTCCCACATGGGCATATCCGCCCTCGGGGGCGAGCGCCAGGAAGACCGGCTCGCACGTCTTCACCGCCTCGGGCGTGCCGCCCACCATCAGGCAGTAGCCCTCGCGCAGCCCCCAGATGCCGCCCGAGGTGCCGGCGTCGACGAAGCCGATGCCCTTGTCGGCCAGCGAAGCGGCGATGGGGGCCGCTTCCTTGTAGTTGGAGTTGCCGCCGTCGACGACCACGTCACCGGCGGACAGCAGGTCTTTGAGCGTGTCGATGGTGCTGTTGGTGGGAGCTCCGGCCGGGACCATGACCCACACCACCCGGGGCGGGTCCAGCTTGGCCACCACCTGCTCCAGCGTGTCCGCCGTGTCCGCCCCCTGGGCGGCCGCCGCGGCGCGGGCGTCGGCCGAGAGGTCGAAGGCCACCACCTCGTGTCCGTGGCCGATGAGGCGGGTGGTCATGTTGGCGCCCATCTTCCCGAGCCCCACCATGGCGATCTTCATGGCTCCTCCTAGGAGATCTCGGACAGCTCGTCCACCGCCACCCGCAGCACGCGCCGTCCGTGGGCCTCGAGGCTGCGGTGGTCGCCGGCCGCCTGGGCGGCGATGAGGGTGGCGAAGTCGTATTCCTTGCCCGGGATGGGGACCTCGGGTCCCGCCGTGCGCGACACGATCTGCACGGCCACCACCGTATTGGGGCCGCCCTTGTGCAGCTGGCCGGTGGAGTGCAGAAAGCGCGGCCCGTAGCCGGCGGTGACCGCCATGCCGCCGAGGTGGTCGCGCACGGCCCGGCGCAGTGTCTCGAGCTCGGCGTCGTGCCCGAAGGGTAGGTACGCCTGGAGCGACACGTAGTCACCGGGCCGCACCGTGCGCTCGAGCCAGGCGAACACCGTGTCCGGCCCGGCGCCCGGCACTTCGGGCAGAGGAAGGGCGGCCAGCATGTCGTTGGTGTTCTTCTTCGACTCGGCCACGTTGGGCTCGTCGAAGGGGTCGATGCCCAGCTCGTGTCCGCAGATGGCCACGGCCAGCTCCCAGCGGTAGAACTCCTCGGCCACGTCGGCCGGCTCCTCCAGGTGGACCGGCACCACATGGCGGTCCGGCCCTTCCTCGGGCTCGGTGGTGGGCACCGGCACGCATCCGGTCCCCTGCTTGCCGGTGGACTCGGCGATGAGCTGTTCGACCCACAGGCCGAAGGCGGCGAAGGGCTCCGGCGACACCACCGTCACCTTGTCCCACCCGACGCGCGCCTGTTCGCCGAGCGTCATGCCCAGCGCGGCGGCCTCGAGGCGATCCGCCTCGAGTGCGCGCCGGCACAGCTCGGCCACGTCGTAGCCCATCAGCGCGGCGGGCACCATGCCGAAGTACGACAGCACCGAGTAGCGGCCACCGATGTCGGGTGGGTTCTCGAACAGCCGGGCGAACCCCCGCTCGGAGGCCAGGGCCGCCAGCGGCGTGCCCGGGTCGGTGATGGCCGCGTAGCGCGACGGGTCGGGCAGCTGCTCCCAGGCGTGCGCCAACAGCACGTTCGGCTCGAGCGTCGTGCCGGACTTGGAGGACACGAGCACGAAGGCGTCGGAGAGGTCGAGGGCACCGACCGTGGCCGGATGGGTGGTGTCGCACACCACCAGGCGCCGGCCCCCTCCGCCGGCCCCGCCCGCGGCGCGCACCGCCTGGAGCACGGCCGGGCCGAGCGAGGAGCCCCCCATGCCCAGCAGCACCACCGTGCGCTGCTCGACGCTCTCGGCCCAGTCGGCCAGCTGCCGCGCCTCTTTCTCGATGCGCAGCGGAACCGGGATCCACCCCAGCCTGGTGGCAGAGACGTTGCCGGACGGCCACAGCGCGCTGTCGCCGTCCTCCAAGGCCCGGAGCAGCGCGGCGGCGTCGTCGGCCATCAGGACCGCTTGGCGGCCAGGGCGGCCGCCTTGTCCTTGAGCACCTGCAGCAGCTCGTCGAACGACTTGGCGAAGCTGGCCACGCCTTCGTCCTCCAACGTGCGCGCCACGTCGGCCATGTCGACGCCCGCCTCCTCCAGACGCCGCAACGCCGACTCCGCCGCGTCGGGATCGGCGTCCACGCTGCGGGTGAGGGTCCCGTGGTCGAGCAGGGCGTCCACCGTGTCGTCGGGCATGGTGTCGACG
>DATHCF010000229.1:0-6055 GCA_035319705.1 Acidimicrobiales bacterium
TGCTTCGGATGCGACCCGGCGTTCCGTGCGACGGCCGGGTCCTGCGCAACGGCCGCCTGTGAACCGAGTCAGGGCCGGAAGGCAGCAGCTCTCAGCGGGTCAGGCCGTGTGCCGTAGCCAACCTGGCCGTCGCACCGAACATCGGGCCCAGCCGGTGCTCGTCGTCATCTACCCGGCGGGGTGAGGCAACCCCGCGCCGGTAGTCTTCGGCCGTGGCCGATTCCGAGCGTCGTTCCGACGACTACGTCAGTCTGTACCGGCGCTTCCGGCCGCAGCGTTTCGAGGAGGTGCTCGGCCAGGAACACGTGAGCCTGGCGCTGCGCAACGCCGTGCGTCAGGACAAGGTCGCCCACGCCTATCTGTTCAGCGGCCCACGGGGCACGGGCAAGACCTCGACGGCGCGCATCTTGGCCAAGGCACTGAATTGCGCGTCACTCGAAGAGGGCGAGCCGTGCGGGCACTGCCAGTCGTGCGTGGAGATCGCCCGGGGGACGTCCCTCGACGTCCACGAGCTCGACGCCGCATCCAACAACGGGGTGGACGCCATGCGCGACCTGGTGGCCCGGGCCGCCTTGGGCACACCCGGGCGTTGGAAGGTGTACATCGTGGACGAGGTCCACATGCTCTCGACGCAGGCTTCGAACGCTCTGCTCAAGACGCTCGAGGAGCCGCCCGGCCACGTCGTGTTCGTGCTCGCCACCACCGACGCCCAGAAGGTGCTGCCCACAGTCCGCAGCAGGACCCAGCACTTCGAGTTCCGTCTGCTCGGCCCGGAGATGCTGTCAGGGCTGATCAAGAAGGTGAGCCGGGCCGCGCACCTGGAGCTGGGCGACGACGCCCTGTCTGCTGCTGTGCGCCGTGGGCGCGGGTCGGCCCGTGACGCCCTGTCGGCGCTCGACCAGCTGGCGGCCGCCGGCGTGGTCGACGACGAGGTACCCGTGCTCGCCGAGCTGGGCGAGGCGCTGGCCGACCACGACGCCCCGCGGGCGCTGGTGGCCGTGGCCCACGCCGTCGCCGCCGGACGCGACATCCACACCCTCACCGCCGCGTTGGTCGAGTACCTGCGCCAGGGTTTTCTGTTCATGATCGCCCCCGACCTCGTGAGTGCGCCCGAGGGGGACCGTCAGGCGGTGGAGGAGATGGCCAGACGCATGGGCCTGCCCGCCGTGGTGCGTGCCATGGAGAGCCTCGGGCGCGCCCAGGTCGACATGCGCGACGCCCCCGATCCCCGGGTGAACCTCGAGGCCACGCTCATCCGTCTGGCCCATCCGGAGGCCGACGACTCGAACGCGGCCATCCTCGAGCGCCTGGAACGACTCGAGCGCGCCCTGCGCGAGGGGGCTGCCCCAGGCGCCGCTGCGTCCGGTGGTTCGCCTGCGACAGCGCCGGCCGCCCCTGCCCACTCTCCAGCTGCGCGTGCCGCCACCGCAGCGGCCGGCGACGAGCCGCCCGTCGAGAAGCCGAGTGGCGAGGAGGAGCCCGGCCGCGGTGCTGCCCCCGGTCCGGTGCTCGCCCGCCAGAGCCTCGGCGCGCTGCGCAAGCAGGCACGTGCCGAGCGGTCGGCTGCATCGTCACCGCAAGCGGCCTCGCAGAGCGCCGTCCACCCGCGCGCCGCCCCCCCCTCCACCGTCCCGCCGGCAACGGACCCGCCTTCCCCGGCAGGAGACCCTGCCTCTCCGGCCCCGGACCGTGCCGCACCCCCCAGTCGCGACGCCCTGGTGGAGGCATGGGGTGACGGGCTGCTCACCCGGCTCCCGCCGCGGGCCCGGGCACGCTTCCGCGTCGGTCGCTTTGTCGATACCGAGGACGCCACCGCCGTCTTCGCCCTGCCCAACGACACGCACCGTTCCTACTGCGAAGAGGTACGTCTCGAGGTCGAGCAGCTGCTGAGCGCGCATTTCGCCACACCGGTCCGCCTCCGGCTGGTGGTGGACGAGGAGTCCGATCCCACAGCCGGCCGTCGCGGCGCGACGGTGGCGGCGCCGGCATCCCCCGGGGACGATCCGGCCGAGGACGATTCCGCGCTTCTAAATCCCGAAGTCCTCGAAGCCGAGACGGAGCCGGCCGGCGCCGGGCTCAGCCCCGAGCAGCGTCTCAAGGAGATGTTCCCCGGGGCCGAGGAGGTGTAGTGGCCTACGGCTCCCTGCTGCAGGCCCTGATCGACGAACTCGGCCGCCTTCCCGGGATCGGGCCCAAGTCGGCCCAGCGCATCGCCTTCCATCTGCTCAAGGTGTCCGACGAGGATGCCCGGCGGCTGGCCGACGCCATCGTGGCGGTGAAAGAGCGCGTCAGCTTGTGCCAGCGCTGCTTCAACGTGGCCGAAGGTCCGTTGTGCGACATCTGTGGAGATGCTCGTCGCGACCAGAGCGTGCTGTGCGTCGTCGAGGACCCGCGCGACATCGTGGCGGTCGAGAAGACCCACGAGTTCGGCGGCGGGTACCACGTGCTGCAGGGAGCGCTCAACCCCATGGAGGGTGTGGGCCCGGAGCAGCTCCGAGTGCGGGAGCTCCTGGCCCGCATCGAGGACGAAGGCGTGGTGGAGGTCATCCTCTGCACCAACCCGAACCTCGAGGGCGAGGCCACCGCCATGTACCTGGCCCGGCTGCTCAAGCCGCTGGGGGTGAAGGTGACCAGACTGGCGAGCGGGCTACCGGTCGGTGGCGATCTCGAGTACGCCGACGAGCTCACCCTCGGGCGGGCCATCGAAGGCCGTCGCGAAGTCGACGCCTGAGACCGGCCCGAGCGCGAGGTACGCCAGCCCAGCACCGACGCGTTCGGGGGGCGTGCCGCGCCGGTGCCGGGACTGGCGATCTATACGGCGTCCCGTTCCGTGGCCGACGAGCCGACCGGACGAGCGCCGAGAGCTGTGGAGGCGGGATGTGGCGAGCCGACGTGGCGGGGGTGCGCCTTCGGATGGACACCATCCACTGCGATGGTCGGCACCTGTGTTGCCCCCACGTTCACCCCCGGCCCGCCGTCAGTCCCTGGGGGACGGAGGAGTCCGCCGCCCGTCCCCTGGGGAACGGTGGGGGCGGGGCCACCTTGCGCCCGGGCCGCCAGCTCGCCTACCTGGGCCGAATCTCTCCCTATCTCGCCATCCGCCTCGAGATGAGTACCTGGTGAGACTACGGTCTCACTCCCACAGGGCAGGCTGGTCGGCCGCCCCCTCGATGGGGAAGTACCCGGGCAGGTCGTAGGGGGAGGTGTCGATGTACACCTTGGCCTCGGGGGGCTGGGCGAAACGGCCATGGCTCCAGCGGACCTCGACGTGGCCCTGCACTTGGCCCACGGTGTCGTCGTGGCGACGGCGGTAGTCGAGCGTCCACCGCACCTGGGGTTGGCCGGCCTCGGCTGCCTCGATGTCCAGGCTCACCAGGCGGTAGGACTGCTTCCAGTCCCAGGGGCTCGCCACCCGCAGGCGGATGGGCCGGCGCTCGTCGGCCCCGAGGACGAAGTAGGCGGCGTTTCCGATGCGAAGCAGCCGCCAGGCGAGGCGCTCGGCCGCTGTTGTGCTGTGGATGTTCCTCCGCCACCGCTCGGCCGAGCGGGCGCTCACCGCACGGCACAGCTCCTGGTAGGCACCGGCGGCACCGGCGGGGTAGCGGGCCGACCCGAGCGCACGGCGGAGCTGCTGGCGCTGGGCGGCGTCGAGGGCGCCCGGGTCGTCGGGCAGCTGTGACAGGCCCGTCGCCGCCCGGCACTCCCGGTACAACTGGAGATAGGCCTCGGGCGCCACCTCCTGGTACCAGTCACCGGTCACCCACTGGCCGGTGGTGGCGAGAAGGCCGTCGAACAGCCGTGCCGGCGAGGCGTTGGCCACGAGTCGCGACAGGTACTTGCAGCTCACGAGGTACACGTGGTCGACGCGCAGGTCGACAGGGGCCACTTCGTCACCAGGGGGGCGCCGTCCACCGGTCCATTCGACGAGCATCGGCGACCGTCCCCGCAGGGCGTCGGGTGCCTCGAGAAAGGCTCGCCCGTTGGCCCAGGCCACGGCGAACTCCTGGCGATGGCAGCCGCTGCGGTGCAGCTCGCTCAGCCGCTCCCAGGCCGCCCCGTCGATGGCCAGCTCGGGCGGACGGCGCGACAGCGCATCGGCCGGCCCAGCGCAGCGGAGCATGCCGAGGGCGGTGCCGAGCTCGGTGACCGTGGTGCGGTCATCGGGCACGAGACCTGCGACCGCTCCTGGCGAAGCTGCGCAACCGGGCGGCGGCCTGGTCCGAGCCGATCTCGACCACGTCGTACACCATCGGCAGCGCGCCGGGGCCCTCCGGTGTCTGCAGCGCACGCCACGCCCGGTCGCCGGCGCTGCCGGGAACCGGCGCCTGGGTGGTGAGCAGCACCAGTGGGCACTCGGGATAGGCGGCGTGCACGACGGCGGCGCGGCCCACCGCGCTCCACAGCGCGTCGGTGCGGCGCAGCCCGCCGTCGGTCAGGCTGGAGGTACCGATCAGGTCGAAGTACCACTGCCGGCCGCCGTGGTCGCGTGCAGCGAACGCCATCTCCACCCCGCCTTGCAGACGGACTCCTTCGGCCAGCTCGGCGAAGCCGGCTTGCTCCAACAGGGCCAGGGCCGATTGGCGCACCCCGGTGGCAGACACCCCGGCATCGATGGCGACTGCCACTTGACGGCTACGGCTGCGCCCGCCGGAGGGAGCCCCCGCCAGCAGGCGATGCTGTTCCTCGCGCAGCCGGCGCTCGGCCATGCGCACGTAGGTCGGCTCGGTGTCATATCCCACATACCGCCGTCCGCTTCGCAGCGCGGCCACCGCCGTGCTTCCCGATCCCATGAACGGATCGAGCACCAGGTCGTCCTCGTAGGTGTACAGCCCGATGAGTCGCTGGGGAAGTTCGGGTGGGAAGGGAGCCGGGTGTCCCACCTTGGTGGCCCGCTCGGATGGGATCTCCCACACGTCGGTGGTCGCCTCCATGAACTCGTCCTTGGTGATCGTCGACAGGGCGGGAAGACCCGAGTCGTGTCTGCGGCTCGCGCTCTGGGCGCGGTCGAAGCGGCCCTTGGAGGCGATCACCACGCGCTCGCTCACGTCACGCAGCACGGGGTTGGCCGGGCTGCAGAACGACCCCCAGGCACACGACCCGGTCGCCCCGCGGGCCTTCAACCAGATCACCTCGCCACGCAGCAGCAGGCCCAAGTCGTCTTGGAGAATGCCGATCACATCGGACGACAGCGAGCGATATGGCTTGCGGCCCAGATTGGCCACGTTCACGGCGATCCTTCCGCCGGGCTCGAGCACCCTGGTGCACTCGGTGAACACGTCGCGCAGCATGGCCAGGAAGTCGAGGTAGCTGGCCGGGACGTGTCCCTGGCCCATGGCCGACTCGTACTCCTTGCCGGCGAAGTAGGGCGGCGAGGTGACGACCAAGGCCACCGAGGCGTCCTCTAGCTCGTCCATCTGCCGGGCGTCGCCGGTGACCAGCTTGGCTTCGACCGGCGAGCGCACCACGGCGTCGTCGGTGCTGAGCCGAGGCGGATTGAAGCGGGCGTAGAAGCCACTGGCGTCGTGCGACTCCCGCCGGCCCACGCCGAAGGAGGAGGTGGAGGTGGGCCGCCGCCGTCCGGTCACCGGCCGGCTCCCGGCGCGCCGCGGGGGGCTCCGGTGCGGGTCTTCAAGGGGTCATGGGTCGAAATGCGCATTTGGAACAAACAGCTCCCACGGGGCCGAAACCGTCCAGAACGGTACTCGTCGGGTGTTACGGCACCGGGGACTGCCAGGCTGCGCCGGGCGGCGGCTGTCTCGACGATACCCCGAACGTACGTTCGAACTGTGCCGGTCTCGACCGAAGGGGATAGACAGGTCGCGGCAGGGGAGACCGGGTGGCAGATCCTGGGCCGTTCCTATTGGACCTGGACGGCGTCGATCCCGATCGTGCCCGCGTCGATCGTCGGATAGAACTGCACGCGGATGTCACTTCGCTCGCCTGTAGCCGTCACGCAGGTGGTCTCGGGCATCCATGTGCCGTTGGTGGCGTTGATCGGGATCGAGGACCAGTCCTGGCCCCCGCCTCCCAAAAGCCAGATGACCATTGTCCCCGA
>DATHCF010000230.1:0-3639 GCA_035319705.1 Acidimicrobiales bacterium
CAGCTTGGCGGCCGCCGCGCCCATGCCGGTGGCCCCTCCCACCACGAGCACGCGCTTGCCGTCGTACCTGAAGGCGTCGAACAGTGTCATCTGGGTCTCCTTGTCTCGTTCAGGACGTCTCGTCGGCAGGACCCGGCAACACGGTGACCGACGGAGGGCTTGCCGCTCCGGATCGAAGCACGGATTCCACCGTGTCGACGAGGTCCTCGATCTCGATCAGCGAACCGTCGAAGTAGCCGCTGGCCTCCCAGAGCGGCCACAGTTCGGTGGCGAGCGCAGGGTCCCAGTTCGCCACCATCTCGGTGGCGCTGTCACCGGTGCCGCCGGCCGAGTTGCCCACCACGATGCGGGTGAAGCCCACCTCGGGATGCTCCACGCGCCACGCCTCGACGAGCTTGTCCAGGCCGGCCTTGCTCACGGTGTAGGCGCCGAGGCCCGGCCACGGCGCGGTGAGCGACGCGCTCCACGACGACAGGTAGGCCGCCGCGCCGGCAGTCTGTCGCAGGTGGGGGAGCGCCGCCGCCGTGACGAGGGCGGCGCCGGTGAGGTTGGTGTCGAGGGTCCGCCGCCAGGCCGAGGCGTCGGTGTCGGCCAGCCGGGCCAGGATGCCCATGCCGGCGCAGTACACCAACCCGTCGAGACCGCCCAGGCCGGCCACCGCGTCGGACAGCGCCTTGTGGCACGAGCCGGCGTCGGTGACGTCGCATGCCACGGCCAGGCTGCCCGGCCCCGCTTCCTTGGCCGCCTCCACCAGGCGGTCGTAGCGGCGGGCGAGCAGAGCCACGTGGTGCTGTCGCTGGGCCAGGCCCACGGCGAGGCAGCGTCCCAGGCCGCTCGAGGCGCCGACCACGACGGCTTTCATCGCAGCTTGGGTTCGATGCGCTTGCCCGAGGAGAACGCCTGCTGGCCCTCGTACAGGGACTTGGGGTCGCTGCCCAGCCTTACCAGGATGCGCGCCGCGTCTAGGGCCTGGCTGCGCGACAGCTCACGCGCCATCCAGATGGCCCGCACCGTGCCCTGCACGGCCACCGCCGGCGCCTCGGCGATCCGGGCGGCCGCCCATCCGGCGGCCTCACGCAGACGGTCGATGGGTACGACCTCCGACACCAGTCCGATCTGGTGCGCCCGGGCGGCCGTCATCCGCTCGCTGGCGCCGAGAAGGGCGAGGCGCATGATCTCGCCGAGCGGCATGCGCTGGGCCATGTGGATCGACTCGAACCCCGCCGTCATGCCGTAGGTGACGTGTGGGTCGAAGAAGGTGGCGTGCTCGGCGGCGACGATGAACTCGACCTCGCCCAGCATGTAGAAGGCACCGCCACAGGCCATGCCGTTCACGGCGGCGATGACCGGCTTCCACAGGTCGTTGGACTTCGGCCCGATGTTCTCCCCGGGGTCGTCCATGTGCCAGGGGTTGCCGCTGTCACGGCCGGCGCCGGTCCCGCTGGTGCCGTCCACGTCGTCGAGCGACTGCCAGTCGCCCATGGTCTCGTTGCGGTCGATGCCCACGCAGAAGGCCTTTTCGCCGGCGCCGGTGAGCACGACGCAGCGCACGGCGTCGTTCTCGCGCAGGCTCCGCCAGACGTCCTTCAGCTCGCGCTGCATCTGCAGGTCGAAGGCGTTGAGCACCTCCGGCCGGTTCAAGGTCACCCAGGCGACGCCGTCGCGCTCCTCGTAGAGGACCGATTGGTAGCCGGCCACGGCGGGAATCCTACGGCACCGGATCCTTCAGGAACTCAGGAAGCGGTGGTCACGTCCCCGTCTCGGCCGATGGGCACCGGTTCGGGCGCAACGCCGGCGGCGCCGGTGTCGGCTGACGCCGCCGAGGCGGCGGCGCGCCGAGGTGCCATGGTCTCGCCGGTCCCTTGCGGGGCTTTCACGCCGGCGATGGCGTACACCTCGCTGCCGTCCACCGTCTCCTCGGCCATGAGGCGGTCGACCAGCTTGTGCAGCTTGTCGAGGTTGTCCCGGATGAGCTGCATGGCCTCCTTCTCGGCCTGGCGGAGGAGCTTCTCTACGGCCTGGTCGATGGCGGCCTGTGTCTGCTCGGCGAAGGGACGGCTGGAGAGCTCTGAGCCACCACCGCCCAGGAACACCGAGCCACCCTCCGGGTACCCGATCGGTCCCAGCTCGGGGGACAGCCCGAACTCGCGCACCATTCGCACGGCCAGATCGGTGGCATTGGCCAGGTCGTTGGAGGCGCCTGTCGACCCCTGGCCCAGCTCGACCAGCTCGGCGGCGCGGCCACCCATGCGCACCCGCAGGTTGGCGTGGAGGTAGTCCTCGCCGTAGAGATGGCGCTCCACGAAGGGCAGCTGCTCGGTCACCCCCAGCGCCTGGCCGGCCGGGAGGATGGTGACCTTGGCCACCGGGTCGGCGTTGGGGCTCAGCGCGGCGACGAGCGCATGACCGGACTCGTGCACGGCCACGGAGTGTTTCTCGTCCGGCAGCAGGACGTTGGAGCCCTCGCGTTGTCCCAGGATGAGCCGGTCGCGCGCTTCGTCGAAGTCGCTTGCCTGGATCACCTCGCGGTTGTGGCGTACGGCCACGATGGCCGCTTCGTTGACCAGGTTGGCCAGGTCGGCACCCGAGAAGCCCGGCGTGCCACGGGCCACCACCGTGAGGTCCACGTCCGGTGCGAATCGCTTGTCACGACTGTGGACCTTCAAGATGGCCTGGCGTTCGTCCAGGTTCGGCAGCGGGATGGTGACCTGGCGGTCGAAGCGTCCCGGCCGCAGCAGGGCGGGGTCCAGGATCTCCGGCCGGTTGGTGGCCGCCAGCACCACGATGCCCTGGGACACGTCGAAGCCGTCCATCTCGGCCAGCAGCTGGTTGAGGGTCTGCTCGCGTTCGTCGTTGGACACCACCACCGAGCCTCCGCGCTTCTGGCCAATGGCGTCGATCTCGTCCACGAAGATGATGGCCGGCGCCCGCTTGCGGGCCTCGTCGAACAGGTCGCGCACCCGTGCCGCGCCCACGCCGACGAACATCTCGACGAAGCTCGAACCGGTGACGGAGAAGAACGGAACGCCCGCTTCGCCGGCCACCGCCCGGGCCAACAGCGTCTTGCCGGTGCCCGGCGGTCCCACCATGAGCACGCCGCGTGGCGCCACTGCGCCTGCCCGCCGATAGCGGTCGGGGGCCTTCAGGAACTCGACCACCTCGGCGATCTCGCGCTTGGGACCCTGGTAGCCGGCCACGTCGGCGAAGGTGGTGGTGGGCTGGTCGGAGTCGAACACCTTGGCCCGGGATTTCCCCGCCCCGAGCACGCCGCCCAGGGCCCCGCCGGCGGCCCCACGCGACATGCGCCACCAGAAGTAGCCGATCAACAGGAACGGCAGCAGCAGGATGATCCAGGTGAGGACCTCGTCACCGAAGGACGTCCCCGAGCTGGCCGCCGTGATCTTCACGTTGTTCGCCTCGAGCGTGGTGAGCAGTGACGAGCCGGCCAGCGACAGGGGGATGACGGTGGTGTACTGCTTGTTGCCGGTCAAGGTGCCCGTGGCCGTCCAGCTGGAGTTGATGGTGACGGTCTGCACCTTGTGGGCGTGCACGTCGTTCAGGAACTGGCTGTAGGTGAGCGTGACCGGCTGGCTGACCTTGGTGGTGGGCAGGGTCAGGAAGAGCAGGACGAACAGCGCC
>DATHCF010000231.1:0-13249 GCA_035319705.1 Acidimicrobiales bacterium
CCCCTTGGAGCCGTCGGTCAGGACCAGGTGGTGGATCCGGCATCCCCCAGCCGCCCACTTGGCCAAGGTGGCACCGCAGCCGAATTCGGCGTCGTCGGGATGGGCGGCGATGGCCAGCGCCGAGGAGGGCACCGGCAGGTCCACAGTCGTCCCGGCCGGCTGGGGGAGGTCGCCCACCGGCAGGACCCGCTGGTTCACCGGCAGCTCCAGCCCCCGAGCGCGGCGGGAATGTCCGCCGGGACGTCGACGTCGGCACCGAGCGCCTCGTCGCGCACCACCCGCACTCGGAGGCCCCGCTGGCCGGCCTCCTCCAGATGCCGGCGGAACGACCCGCGCCCGTAGGAGAAGCGAAAGCCGCACAGCGGCGGGACACCGACCACGTTGGTCCCGTCCCCGTTCCGGTCGGGCACGAGGGTCACCCCGCCGAAGCCGGCCAGCCGTGCCAGTCCCCGGGCCAGCGGCAGGTCACTGTGGACCACGAGCACCTCGGTGGCACCGGCCTCGCCCAGCCGCTCGACTCCACTGGACACCGCACCGTTGAGGCCACGCCCGGGCTCGGGGAGCACCATGGCCCCGCTCGCCGCCGCCCAGCGCGCCACTTCCTCGTCGTCGCACACGACGGCCACCGGCAACGGCGCAGCGGCGCCGAGGACGCGGCTTGCCATCATCCGGGCCAGCGCAGCGCGTTGTGGGGGGCTGAGCGACGGAGCCAGCCGTGCCTTGGCCCTGTGGAACGCCTTCACCGGCACCAGCACGACGGGGCCGGCCAGTCCGGTCGGGCCCGGCACGGCGCGCATGGGCGTCATCCTACGAGCGGCAGTCGCCGGTCCCACATGGCCGAGGCCCTCGATCCGGAGATCGGGCGCCGGCCTGCAGCAGGTCGAGCCGGCGCGCTCGGCGCCGTAAGGTCGCGTGCATGCCCGGCAGGCCCGAAGCGCTGGCCGGCGTGCGACGGTTCCTCCGCCGGCATGGTGCCACCGAGGAGGAGATCGACCGCGCCGAGAGCGAAGGCGTCCTCGACCTGCTGGTGGCCGATCGCCTGCTCGTGCCGGCCGGACGGCGATACACCGAGAAGGAGGTCTCCGAGCGCACCGGCATGCCGGTCGAGCTGGCCCGGAAGTTCTGGCGGGCGCTCGGGTTCCCCGACCCCGTGGAGGACGACCCCGTCTTCACCGATCTCGACGTGCAGGCCCTGGTCACCATCAGAGCCTTCATGGACGTCGGCCTCGTCGAGCTCGACACCGCCTTGCAACTGGCCCGGGTCATCGGGTCGTCGATGGCCCGCATCGCCGAAGCCGAGATCTCGCCGGCCGTGCTCGGCGCCCCCTTGCCGCTTTTGAACAGCCTCAAGGACAACGTCGAAGCCGCCGACTTCTTCGCTCGCCGCGCCGACCAGATGATCCCGGCCATGGGCTCGCTGCTCGAGTTCTCGTGGCGACGCCACCTCCAGGCCGCCACCCGGCGCGCCATGCTGTTGCGGAGCAGGAACACCGGTGCGTTGCCTTCGTTGTGCGTCGGGTTCGCCGACATGGTGGGTTTCACGCTCCTGAGCCAGCAGCTGTCGGAAGCCGAGCTCGCCGTGGTGGTGGGCCGCTTCGAGGAGGTGGCCCACGACACCGTCACGGGCTTCGGAGGACGGCTGGTCAAGATGATCGGCGACGAGGCGATGTTCGTGACCGACGCCGCTGTTCCCGCTGCTCGTATCGCTCTCGCACTGGCCGAGGTGTACGCGCACGACGAGCTGTTGTCGGACGTTCGAGTGGGACTGGCCGAGGGTCCGGTCCTGGTCCAGGACGGCGACTACTACGGCCCGGTGGTGAACTTGGCCCACGCCGTGGTGGCGGTGGCCGATCCGGGAACGGTGCTGTTGTCCGACGACTTCCACAGCACGCTGCTGCGCGAGATGCCTCCTGCCGCCGGCGACACCGAGGGCAGCGCGGAGGGCGAATTCGCCTTCCGCTCGGTCAGGCCGCGGCCCATCAAGGACGTGGGACGCGTGCAGCTGTGGGCCCTGTACCGTCCCGGTTCCCGCCCGCCCTCTTTTCAGAGAGGCATCGCCCGGCGGTGGGAGCGGCTGGCCGAGGTGGTGGGGGACATGGAGGAGCTGCGCCAACGTGGCGAGCGCCTGCTCACCGGAGGCCTGCGAGCGGCCGTGGGAGACGGCGCCGAGGGAGCGCAGACCGGCGACGACGAAGGCTCACGGGCCGGGGATGCGGACGGTGGCGATGCCGAAGGGGCGCAATTCGAAGCTCCCGTCGAAAGGGGCCAGGGGCCCGCCGCGGAGATCGACCAACCAACCTGACCCGTCGCCCACGAAGACCGTGGCCGGCGAATCCGTGGGATTGAACAGCCGGAGCTCGAGCACACCCGCCACCCGGCGCACGGCGGAGATCTGCGCTCCCTGCACGGACAGCGCGCTTCCTTCTGCCGGACGTGTTCCGCCTCCGGGGGCATGCACCACGTCCAAGGGCAGAAAGGCGTCGTCGGCCAGGGCATAGGGATCAGGGTGGTCGACGGCGAGGGCGTAGCGGCAGCGGATCGGGCGACCGACCATCTGCAAGCCCTCGACGGCGGTGAGTGGTCCGGCCGGCAGCGGGCGGTAGGCCATCCCCAGCCGTGACAGTATGCCGGTCGACCGCATCAGCGTGAGCGCCAGGCTCCGGGCAACGTCCTCTCCGGCACCGTGCTCGACGTCGACCAGCTCGTATTCGCACAACCCGTCGTGGGCCACGGTGAGCCCGCCGGCCGACACGAAGCGCCGGCTGGGGAAGGTGGGAAGGCCGAATTCGTCGGGGCGGCCCTCGGCCTCGAGTCCACGTCGCACGACGGCGAAGGCGCACTCGGCTTCGGAATGCCGTGCCGGCCGCGGCAAGGGGAGGTGGACGCGCAGACGATGGTCCCGGCTCGGGTTCACGCAGGTGGTGGTCACCAGCAGGTGGCGGTCCTCGGCGCAGAGCTGCAAGCTGGTCGTCACCTCGACCGGCTCCTCGCCGACTCTCGACCTGCTGCCGGCGTCCACGTAGGCGGGCCATCGGTAGCGGGCGGTGACGGTCACCGTGGCCCGAACCGGGCCTTCTTCGTCCACCGACAGCTCCACCCAGTCGGGGGTGTCCACCAGGCGGTCGTGCGCCGGAGGCGAGTAGTTGTAGGAGTCGCCGTGGTCGCCGCCGTCCACCAGGCGGCCGAGACCGGCCACGCCGTCGAGCGAGAACGTGCCGTCGGAAGGGTCGACGACCACGCGGCTCAACCCGTTGTCGAGCACAGCGGTGCCCTTCTCGCCGTGCTCGACCGACACCGGGTGGCGTAGCCGGCGCCGGGAGAGGGCGCGCCATCCGAAGGCGGGGACCTCGTCGCTGCGGACGAGTACCCGGCGCGCCGGGGGCTGGTCGATGCGGATGCGCACGGGGCTGTCGGGGCGGGCTCCCAGGCGGGTGTAGAGGTCCTGCTTGATCGACGAGATGGGGACGTCGAAGCGCTCCTCGCCGCCGAAGGAGATCGTGATGTCGATCCCCGAGTCGTCCTCGTTCACGACCACGTCCTGGATCCAGGTGTGGGTGTCGATCTGGCTGCCCCCGGGCAGCAGACCGAGGATCGTGCGCACGGTGCCGGCGTCCAACGTCACTGCGCCGAGTCCCCTCGGGAAACCGAAGGCACCGGGAGCATCGGGGAGCGCCTGCGCGCCCTGCGGGACCTCTTCGCCGGGTACCACCATCTCGACCACCGTGCTGCGGGGCCGGCCCGCCGGGTTCACCACCACCGGACCTTGCGCCGCCAGCGAGCGGGCGAAGGCGTCGAGCGAATCCTGCGCCACGCCTTCGGCGATGCGCCGTGCTTCGGCGAAGCGCACCAGCACGGCGTCGGTGACCTCGTCCACCGAGCACGCGCAGATCGAGTCGTGCGCCGCGTTGCGGATCACCTCGAGCCAAGACAGCTCGAGCAGCCGGCCCGGCCACTCGGAAGGCGGCCGCAGCAGCGCCGCGTAAGGCTCGGCTCGCTGTTCGAGCGCCCGGGCGGTGGCTGCGGCCGCCTGCTTGACGTCGACCCGGGTGGAGGCCACACCCATGAGCACGTTGGCCCGCGCCCCCGAACGCAGCTCGCCCCGCCACGAGGGCAGCCCGTCGGTGGGCGCACTGCGCAGGTACTCGGCCAGCGAGCTCACTTCGAGGTGGTACTCGTCCTGCAACTCGTTGGCTTCCGCCACCACCCGTCCCAGCCACGGCTGCGGCTCCTGGTGGTCGGTGCCGTTCATGAACAGCAGTCCGTCGAGCAGGAAGCTGCTGATCTCGCTGCGGTGGTCGGCGATGCGCCTGACCAGTGCCTTGGCGTCGTCGGGAATGGACGATCCGTTGCTGTAGCCCACCACCAGGTACTCGGCGCGCAGACGCGACCCGTCGGGCGACTCCCACCAGAAGGCGTCCTTGTCGATGACCGACGGGACGCCCCTCCACACCACTGCATGCTCGAAGCCGGCCAGCGAGAGCAGCTGCGGCATCTGGGCGACGTGCCCGAACATGTCGGGCAGGTATCCGACGTCCATGGCCCCGCCGAAGGCCGCCGCCCGCTCCATGCCGAGTTGGAGATCGCGCACGATGGTCTCTCCCGAGACCAGGAATTCGTCCATGAGGATGTACCACGGCCCCATCGACAGCCGACCCGATGCGGCCAAGGCCCGGAGGCGCTCTTCGGCCTGCGGTCGCACCTCGAGATAGTCGTCGACCAGGGCCATCTGCCCGTCGAGGAGGAACCTGGTGTAGGACGGATCGGACTCGAGCAGATCCAGCAAGCTGTCGACCATGCGGACCAGCCGGAGGCGGAACGTCTCGAACGGCTCGTACCACTCGCGGTCCCAGTGGGTGTGGGGGACGATGCTGACTCGGTGAGGGGTCATGCGCTCAGGCTACGTGGTGTCATGATTCGGGAATGCCCCAACCGGAGGAGGCCCGCCCGGCGCCGGGCCTGCGCCGGTGGCAGGACCATCTTCCCGCCGGCATCACGTGCAGCGCGCACGATCTGACGGCCTGTGCCTCGCTTCCTGCGGTCTGGGCCGAGGTGTGGGGGAGACGTCCTCTGGCACCGCTGCTTCGGGCACCCGGTGATCCCGAGCATCCCGGTTGGGTGACGGCCGCCGAGTTCGACGAGCGCACGCGGCTGTTCGCCCTGCGCTTGGCCGAGCTCGGCGTGGGCTGTGGGGACCGGGTGCTGCTCAGTCTCGGACGTGACCTTCAGTCGGCGGTGGCCTGGGCCGGGCTACTGCGAGCGAGCGGCGTCGTCGGCGTGCCGCTCAACCCCGCGCTCACCGAGCGCGAACTGCGACACGTGGTCGCCGACGCCGCGCCGGCAGCGGCAGTGGTGGCCGATGCGTCGCATGGCGGTGTCTTCGCCCATGCCGGGGTGGCTCTGGTGCTCGGCCACGATCTGCGCATCCTGCAGGGTGCGGCCGGCGCTTCCCGGGCAGAGGAGATGACGCTCGACCACGCCGGCGCCGGGCAGAGCGCCCTCGTCTGTTACACCTCGGGGACCACGGGCGTTCCCAAAGGGGCGGTGTTGAGCCACGCCAACCTGCTGGCCAACAGCAGTGCGCTCGCCGTGGCCTGGCGGTGGGAGCCGGCCGACCGTCTGCTGCACGTCCTTCCCCTCTTCCACGGGCACGGCTTGTGCGCAGCGCTCTACACGTCGCTGCTCGTCGGTGGGTCCTTGGTGCTCCTTCCGGGCTTCGACGCAACCGCCACCCTCGATGCCATCGAATCCCACGAGGCGACGCTGTTCTTCGGCGTTCCCACCATGTACCACCGCTTGGCCGCCTCCGGCCGGACCGGGGAGATGGCGTCACTGCGCCTGGCCGTATCGGGCTCGGCCCCGCTGGCGGCCGAGTTGCATCGCCACATCGCTGCCCACGGCACGGTCGTGCTCGAGCGCTACGGCATGACCGAGACGCTGTTGACCGTTTCCAACCCGGCGGACGGCGAGCGACGGGCCGGCACCGTCGGCTTTCCCCTGCCCGGCATCGAGGCGTCCATCGACGCCGACTCGGGCCAGCTGCTGGTGCGGGGTCCGCAGGTGTTC
Source organism: Acidimicrobiales bacterium (assembly GCA_035319705.1). Taxonomy (GTDB): domain Bacteria; phylum Actinomycetota; class Acidimicrobiia; order Acidimicrobiales; family UBA8190; genus UBA8190. The sequence goes on from DATHCF010000231.1 coordinate 6,064, forward strand.
GAGGGCTACCTGGGCAGGCCGAGTCCGCGCACCGAGTCGCTCGCCGACGGGTGGTTCTGTACCGGCGATCTGGCCGAGGTGGACGACGGGTACCTGCGGTTACTCGGACGAGCCGGTGACGTGGTCATCACCGGCGGCTTCAACGTGTATCCGGCAGAGGTGGAGAACGTGCTTCTCGGCCATCCGGCGGTGGCCGAGGTGGCGGTGAGCGGCACGCCGTCGGAGGAGTGGGGTGACGTGGTCACCGCCTGGATCGTGACGGACGCCCCCGTTGCCCGTCCCCGGGACCTGGTGGAGGACATCGAGCAGTTCGCCGCCCTCCGCCTGGCGCCGTACAAGCGTCCGAGGCTCGTTCGCCTGGTGCCGTCGCTGCCACGAAACGCCATGGGCAAGGTCCTGCGTGCGGAGCTCCGGTGACCTCCGTCTGCCAGATGCAAACCACCACCGGAAGTCCCGAGGAGGCCGAGCGCCTGGCACGGATGGTGGTCGAACGGCGGCTGGCCGCCTGTGCCCAGGTGTCGGGCCCGATCAGCTCCACCTACTGGTGGAACGGCGCCCTGGAGCGTGCCACGGAGTGGCTGTGCACGTTCAAGACCACCCAGGACCGCGTGTCGGAGCTCTCCGCCGCCATACGTGCGGCGCACTCCTACGAGGTTCCCGAGCTCGTCGTGACCGTCCTGTCAGGCGCCGACGACGACTACAGGGCTTGGGTGGAGCGTGAGACCCACTCAGCGGGAAGCGATCAGTACACCCCGGGGTCGTGACGGCGCCGCTGTGGCCGGACGTCGTTCTCGTCGAAGACGTCGGGAAGCACGGTCCCGTCCGACAGGCGGCGGACACGGTATCCCTGGTCCGCCACTCGCTCGGCCACCTCGAACCCCCGGCTCCAATCCCCGACGAATCGACTGCGCACGTCGACGGGCGTGCCGGATCTGAGCACCTTCTGCGTGGACGTCGGCAACGAGCCGGAGTTTGCCATCTGCGATCCCTCCTGTGAGCTCCTCCGACCGTGTCGGCCCTGGGTCGGAGCTGTGGCGCGCACCCTTCGCCGTCGAGCCCCCCTGGTGATCGTGGGAGCGGCTCCCATGATGCGCGCTTCAGACGCCGCGCGCAATGGGCAGCGACAAAACTCTAGCGTGGGCGGGCCGTGGCCGAGTTCCCCACCGACCAGCCCGCACCTGCCGTTGCCGTACCGCTCGTGCCCAAGCTGGGCGACGAGCGGAGGATGTGGCGTCAGGGACATCGCTTGGTCGCCGGCATCGACGAGGTGGGCCGCGGGGCGTGGGCCGGCCCGCTGTCAGTCGGGGTTGCGGTCATGGAGGCGGCCGTGCTCGAGCTCCGCGGCCGCCGGGTCCCGGCCGGCCTGCGCGACTCGAAGCTCCTCCCCGAGGACCGCCGCGAGGCCATCTTCGAGCGCGTCGGGGCCTGGTGCGCAGCCTGGGCGGTGGGGCACGCCGGCCCCGAGGAGTGCGACCGGTTGGGCATGACAGGGGCGCTGCGGCTCGCCACCCGCCGGGCCCTGGCCGCACTACCCGCCGACGCCGTGCCGGACGCCGTGGTCCTCGACGGCAACTTCGACTACGTGAGCCCGCCGGCCCAGCCCGGCCTGTTCGACGCCAAGGCGGTCGCGGACGCGATGGAGCTGTGCGTCCCGGTGGTCCGCACCAGGGTGGGCGCGGATGCCCGGTGCGCCAGCGTAGCGGCGGCGTCGGTCCTAGCCAAGGTGACGAGGGACCGGCTGATGCGGGAGCTGGCCGAGTCGTTCCCGCCTTTCGAGTTCGAGCGGAACAAGGGCTATCCGTCACCGACCCACAAGCGCGCCCTCTGCGGCTACGGGATGACGGCCATCCACCGCCGCAGCTGGATCTTCGCCGAGAAGCTTCCCTGGCGCTGACCGGTCACTTGGCCGAGGGCTCCTTGGGCAGCCCCAGGACGCGTTCGCCGACGATGTTGTGCAGGATCTCGTCGGTACCGCCCGCCACCCGCATGCCCGGAATTCCGAGGATGAACTGGCTCCAGGCGTAGGTGCCCCACTCGCCCGAGTCGGCCACTAGCTTCGGACCGAGCACATGGGACAGAAGATCCGCCATGCGCCGCATGTTCAGCGTGAGCGAGAGCTTGGCGATCGACATCTCCGGCCCCGGAAGCCCGCCGGCGGCGATCTTGGCCATGGACCTGAGGGTGGTGTACGAAGCCACCCGTCCGTTGATGACGATGTCGGCCACCTGCTGGCGTACCAGGGGATCGTTGCTCTTGCCCTGGTGGCGCACCAGTTCGATGAGGCGTTGGGTCCCCATGTTGCCGGCGCTCGTCCCGGCCATCCCTCCGCCGATGGCTGCCCGCTCGTTCATCAGCGTGGTGAGCGCCACCGTCCAGCCTCCGTTGACGTCCCCGAGCCGATGGCTGTCGGGGATACGGACGTCGTTGAAGAAGACCTCGTTGAACGAGGCGCCGCCGGTGATCTGCCGGAGGGGCCGGATGTCGACGCCTGGCGCATGCATGTCCACCACGAACCCGGTGAGGCCTTTGTGCTTCGGGAGGTCCGGATCGGTCCGGCACAGGATCTCTCCGATGTCGGACAGATGCGCCCCTGAGGTCCATACCTTCTGCCCCGTGACCACCCACTCGTCGCCGTCGCGCACCGCCCGGGTCTGCAGGCCCGCCAGGTCGCTTCCGGCCGACGGTTCGCTGAACAGCTGGCAGGCCACGATGTCCCCGCGCCACATGGAACGCAGATAGCGCTGCTTCACCTCGTCGGTGGCATGCGCCAAGATGGTCGGTGCCACCATGCCGAGCCCGATGCCATAGACCGTCATGGGCGGGACGGCGAACTGCGCCTCCAGGGCTTCGTAGGCGCGCTGATGGTCACGGGTCAATCCCCTGCCGCCGAACTCGGTGGGACCGGTGATCCACCCGAACCCGGCGTCGAAGCGCTTCTGGGCCCACTGCTTGGCGGCACGTGCTTCGGCGAGCTCCTCCTCCAGGGTCCGCTCGGGGAGCAGCGACACCTGATCCGAGCCTTCGCCCCACACTTGGCGCACTTCGACCCGGCGTTCGGTGCTCTGCTCCAGAAACTGAAACGCCTGTTGTTGGAAATCCTCTATCGAGATCTGCTCGGCCACGTCCGTTTCCTGGGCTCGCTCTGCGTCGCCTCTATTGTTCGCGCAGTGGTGAGGGCGTAGCGTACCGAGCCTCTCGACTGCGCCGCCAGGCTGGCACGATCGACTAGAACTTAGGTCGATGGCGTATTTGCTGGCCGTTCTGGCGGCGTTCGCCAACGCCTTGACGACCATCCTGCAGCGGCTCGGGGTCGAAACGGCTCCCGCCAACGCGACCATGCGCTGGCGCCTCATCAGCTACGCCTTGCGGCGCAAGGTGTGGCTGGCTGGTTTCGTCATGCTGATTGCCGGGTTCCTCCTGCAGTTCACCGCCCTGCACTTCGGCGGCCTGACTCGAGTGCAGCCGATCTTGACGCTCGAGCTGCCGTTCCTTGTGGCCATCTTGGGGCTGTGGTTCCGCCACCGGCTCGGGTGGAGGGAATGGCTGGGCTCGTTAGGTGCCGCTGCCGGGTTGGCCACCTTCCTCGTGCTCGCCGCTCCCGGTGGCGGCACGCAGTTGCCAAACCTGAGCGACTGGATCTTCGTGTCCGTCTCGTGTGTGGGCACGGCCGCCGCCGCCGTGTTGCTCACCCGAATCGGGTCGGTGGCGTGGCAGGCGGCCATGTTCGGCGTGTCGGCCGCCATTGCCTACGCCTTTTGCGCCGCACTCATGAAGGAGATGAACCTCGACATCGACAAGGGGTGGTCAACGGTTTTCCTGCACTGGCCGCCCTACGCGCTGGCCGGTGCGGGCCTGGCCGGCGTGTTCCTCAGCCAGAACGCCTTTCACGCCGGCCCCGTCACGGCGTCGCAGTCGACCCTCGTCATCGTCGATCCGCTCGTCTCCATCGCCATCGGCATCGCCCTGTTCGGCGACCGTGTGGCCACCGCCGGGGGGCGGGGCCCCGGGGAGGCCATCGCTCTGCTCGTGCTGTTCGGCGGCGTGTACTGGCTGGCCCGGTCGCCGCTGGTGGCGAGCGTGAAGTCGGACGGCCAGCAGCGCGAGCACCTGCTCTCCCATCGCCGACGGCAGCGGTCCGGCCAGCCGGCCGCCGTGGTCGAGCAGTGAGCACCGCCCGGCCGTCTTCGACCCCGTCGGCGAGGACACCGGCTCCGGCCACCCGGCCGGCGCAGGACGCTCCGGGACCGGCCGCGCCGGGGCCCGCCAGCTACGACCCGTGGTCCGCCGTTCTCGAGCGCATCGACGACGCGGCTGCGCTGGTGGGCCTCGACCCGGACATCCACCGGATGCTGCGAGTCCCGAAGAGGATCCTCGAAGTCTCGGTGCCGGTTCGTATGGACGACGGTCACGTCGAGGTGTTCACCGGCTGGCGCATCCACCACGACACCACCCGGGGCCCGGGCAAAGGAGGCATTCGCTTCCATCCGGCCACCAATGCCGCCGAAGTGGCCGCCCTGGCCGCCGACATGACGCTCAAGTCGGCGGTGGTCGACATCCCCTTCGGTGGGGCCAAAGGGGGCGTCCGATGCGATCCGCGTCTGCTGTCCGAGGGTGAGCTCGAGCGGCTCACCCGGCGGTACGTGTACGAGATCTCGTCCCTCCTCGGTCCCGACACCGACGTCCCCGCCCCCGACGTCAACACCGACGAGCGGGTCATGGCGTGGGTGCTCGACACCATCGACATGCTGCACGGGCGTTCGCTGCCGGGAACCGTCACCGGCAAGCCCCTGTCGGTCGGCGGCATGAAGCTCCATTCCGGAGCGACCGCCTCCGGGGTGGTGCGCTGCGTGCGTGCGGTGTTCGCCGCCCTGGACATGGACCTTGCCCGCGCCCGGGTCGTCATCCAGGGCTTCGGCAAGGTCGGAGGACCGCTCGCCTTCCTGCTGTGGTCGGCCGGCATGCGGGTGGTGGCGGTGGCCGACATCGGCGGGGCGGTACACAACCCCGGTGGGCTCGACATCGGCCTGATCTCCGACCACATGGCGGCTAGCGGGTCGGTGGCCGGCTTCGACGGCGGGCAGCCCCTGGCCGGTGACGAGCTGTGGTCGGTGGAGGCCGAGCTGGTGGTGCCGGCCGCCCTGGAGGGCGCCATCGACGCCGTCCACGCGGCGGCCCTTTCGGCACACGTGGTGGTGGAGGCGGCCAACGGCCCGACCACGCCAGAGGCAGACCGGATCCTCGACGAGCGGGGCATCACCGTGGTGCCGGACATCCTGGCCAATGCCGGGGGGGTGACGGCCTCGTACTTCGAATGGGTCCAGAGCCGACAGGGCTACGCCTGGGACGAGGACCTGGTGGCCACCCGCTTGGGCCGGACGATGGACGACGCCTTCACCGCGGTGTGGGCCAAGGCCCAGACCCTCGGGGTGTCGATGCGCCGGGCGGCCGGGGCGCTGGCCGTTCAGCGCGTGGCGGACGCCATCGCCGCGCGCGGGCTGTTCCCGTGAGCGCTCGGCGAGCAGGGCCAAGAGCTCCCTGGTCGCCCCGTCCGGAGCTCACCAGCCCCGATCGACCCACTCCTGGAGATGGGGGCGTTCGGTGCCGACGGTGGTGTCGGCGCCGTGACCGGGAAGCACGAGAGTGTCGGGACCGAAGGCGCTGAAGATGCGCTCGTCGATCGAGCGGATGATGGCCGGGAAGTCCCCGCCGGGGAATTTGGTGGCACCGGGGCCACCGGGGAAGAGCGTGTCGCCGGTGAACAAAAGCGGCGTCCCCTGCACGGCGAAGCACATCGAGCCCGGAGTGTGGCCCGGGGTGGCGATGGTGCGGATGCGAAGGCCCCCGACCTCGATGACCGACTCGTCGTCGAGGATCTCGTCGTAGGAGGGCAGCATCTGCGCGTCGGCGGCGGTGACCGCCACTTGGTATCCCGCATCGCGCACGGCGGGCACCGCTTGGATGTGGTCCCAGTGCCCATGGGTCTCGACCACCTTCCGCACGCCGAGTGACCGGCACAGCTCGAGCAGCCGCTCGTGCTCGTTGGCGGCATCGATCATCACGGCATCGCCGGTTCGCCGGCAGCGCACGATGTAGACGTTGTTGTCCATGGGTCCGACCACCACGTGGTGGACCTCGGCCAGGGTGTCCTCGTAATGGAGCGTCATCGCCGCCAGCATATTGACTGGGTGGTCAACAACTGGCCCGGTCTGGTAGACCAGCGCTCATGAACTTCGCCTTCAGCGAGGAGCAGGAGGAACTTCGCCGGGCCGTCCACCGTTTCCTCGAGGACAAGTCGCCCATGACCGAGGTTCGCCGCCTGATGGAGACGACCGAGGGCTACGACTCGGCGGTGTGGGACCAGATGGCGAACCAGCTGGGCCTCCAGGCAATAGCCATCCCAGAGGAGTACGGCGGAGCCGGTTTCGGATACGTCGAGCTGGTGGTGGTCTTCGAGGAGATGGGCGCCTTCCTCCTGTGCGCGCCCTATTTCTCCACCGTGGCGCTGGCGTCGAACTGCCTGCTGGCGTCGGGCGACGAGTCGGCGAAGAAGGACTACCTGCCGGGCCTCGCCTCGGGCGAGACCATCGCCACGCTGGCCTTCACCGAGGACAGCGGCCGTTGGGACCTCGAGGGCGTGACGATGGCGGCGCGTCGCCAGGGTGACGCCTGGATGCTCGACGGCCACAAGATGTTCGTGATCGACGGTCACACCGCCCAGCTGATCCTGGTGGCGGCCCGGACCGAGGCGGGCGTCAGCCTCTTCGCCGTGGAAGGTGAGGCCGCCGGGCTCACGCGCACGGCACTCGCCACCATGGACCAGACCCGCAAGCAGGCTCGTCTCGAGTTCTCGTCCACCCCTGCTCGCCTCGTGGGTGACGACGGCGCCGGCGGCGCGGTCCTCACCCACACCCTGGACCTGGCGGCAGTGGCGCTCGCCGCCGAGCAGGTGGGCGGGGCGCAGCGGTGCCTGGACATGTCGGTCGAGTACGCCAAGACCCGGATCCAGTTCGGCCGTCCCATCGGATCGTTCCAGGCCATCAAGCACAAGTGCGCCGACATGCTCCTCGAGGTGGAGTCGGCGAAGTCGGCCGCCTATTACGCCGGCTGGGCGGCGGCGGAGGAATCCGACGAGCTGCCGGTGGTGGCCAGTCTGGCCAAGTCCTACTGCTCGGAGGCCTATTTCCAC
>DATHCF010000232.1:0-4803 GCA_035319705.1 Acidimicrobiales bacterium
TCGCGGACAAGTTCATCTCGGCCTCGGCCTTGTGCACGGCGGTAGGTACCAGCGTCTGCACAGCCAACGGCATCACGCCCTGACGCTTTGACTCGGGCTTGACGTGTCGGACCGCCGCCGCCATGTGCGGCGGCGGTCCCGCGTCTGCCCTCCGCCTGCCCTAACCTTTGTCCGAAGAGGGTGAAGAGATGTCCCAGACAATCGCCGGCGAGCCGCTCGTCAAGGTGCGGGGTCTCTACAAGAGCTTCGGCCCGGTACAGGCGCTGGCCGACGTGGACCTCGACGTTCCGGCAGGAGCCGTCACCGCCATATGCGGCGACAACGGTGCCGGAAAGTCGGTGCTCATCAAGTGCATCGCCGGCATCCACGAGCCGGACCAGGGGCAGATCTACTTCGCGGGTCGCTCGGTGCGGATCCGCACCCCCCACGACGCCGCCGCCATGGGCATCGAGACCGTCTACCAGGACCTGGCCCTGGCCGATAACCTCGACATCGTCCAGAACATGTTCCTCGGCCGCGAGCATCTTCGCCACCGCCTGCTCGACGAGAACGACATGGAGCAGGCCGCCGCCGACACCCTGGCCAGCTTGCGGGTGACCACGGTGAGGTCGATCCGCCAGCCGGTCGCCTCGCTGTCGGGGGGCCAGCGCCAGTCGGTGGCGGTGGCCAAGGCCGTCATGTGGAACTCGAAATTGGTGATTATGGACGAACCCACCGCCGCTCTGGGAGTGACCCAGACCACCATGGTCCTGGAGCTCGTTCGCAACCTGCGCGACCGCGGGCTGGGCGTCATCGTGATCTCCCACAACCTGAACGACGTGTTCGCCGTGGCCGATCGGATCGCCGTCCTCTACCTGGGGAGGATGGTGGTCGAGCAAGACGCTTCGACGTTCGACCGGCAGCGCGTCGTCGAGTACATGACCACGGGTGGGACGGGCACTGCCGCCCTGGCCCGTCCCGGCAACGGAGCGGTGGGGCGTGGCACGAACTGAGCACGACCCCGTGCCGGACACCGCCCCCGGGACCACGGAGGCGCCCGTTGAGCCGTCCGTGGACCTGACGGCTGCTCCCGAGCCCGCCGCCCTGGTCCCTCCCGAGATCGTCGCCCAGAGCCTCCGTGAATACGTCAAGGTCCAGGTGCTGCGGGTGCGGGGCGGCGAGAGCGGGATGCTCCCCGTCATCCTCGGGTTGATCGCCATCGTGATCGTCTTCCAGGCGATCAGCCCCAACCACGTCTTCCTCTCCGCCGGCAACATCGTGAACCTGTTCCTGCAGAGCTCGGTGTTCATGGTGCTGGCCATGGCCGAGACCTTCGTCCTTTTGCTCGGAGAGATCGACCTGTCCATCGGCTACGGGGGAGCGGTGGGCGGGGTCATCGCCGTGCAGCTGGTGCAGCCGGTCACCACCAACTGGCCGTGGATCCCGGCCATCCTGATCGCCCTGCTGTGCTGCGCCCTCATCGGCGCCATCCAGGGGACGCTCATCACCAGGCTCCGGCTCCCCTCGTTCATCGTCACTCTGGCCGGACTGCTCGTCCTGAACGGCCTGCTCCTCATCATCCTCGCCTACGGGCCGTTCTCCGGTTACCCGAGCCTCGTCGGCCGCTCGGCCAACCTGCACGCCCTGTACGACTTCATGTGGGGACACGTGAGCCCCCTGGTGGGCTGGATCGCCATGGCCGTGATCGTGGGGGTGCTGGGCCTGAGCCTCTTCTTCCGCGACGAGCGGCGGCGGCGGAGCGGGCTGGTGGCGCCGCCGGTCAGCGTCTCGCTCATCAAGATCGCCGCCATGGCCGCCGTGGGCATCGCTGTGGTCGCCATCTGCAACGTCAACCGGGGTGTCTTCGTCGTCCTCGAAGGGGTCCCCTGGGCCATCTTCATCGTCCTCGGGGTGCTCGGGCTGTGGACGTTGCTGCTCGGGCGGACCCGCTACGGCCGCTACGTGTACGCCATCGGCGGCAACCCCGAAGCGGCCCGGCGCGCCGGCATCAACGTGGCCAGGGTCCGCACCTTGGCCTTCGTCCTTTGCTCGGTCACCGCCGGGATCGCAGGCCTGCTCTACGCCTCGTACCTGGGAGGCATGTCCAACAACGTCAACGGCGGACAGCTGGTGTTGTACGCAGTGGCAGCGGCGGTCATCGGCGGCACATCGCTCTTCGGAGGCCGGGGCAAGGCGATCCATGGGGTACTGGGGGGGCTGGTCATCGGAGGCATCTACAACGGCATGTACCTGCTGGCGCTACCCGTCCAGTGGCAGTTCATAGTCACCGGTCTGGTGCTGATCGGGGCGGTGACTATCGACGCCGTCTCCCGAAGGGGCACCGCCGGCGGGGCTTCGCTTCCTCAGGCCTTCTTCCGAGGGCCCAGGTAGAGGGCCCTCCTGCTGCTCACCGGCCGTTGACGGTCGCAGCGGGTCTCCGGGTCGCCATCGTCGGCTATGGGTTGTCGGGCCGGGTCCTCCACGCCCCGCTCGTCTCCGCCACCCCCGGCATGTCGGTGGCGTCGGTGGTGACGACAGATGCCGGACGGGCCGCCCAGGCGACGCACGACCTGGCCGGGGTGCGCGTCCTGACCGACCCCGAAGAGCTTTGGCGCGCCGCCGAGGACCACGACCTGGTGGTGGTGGCCAGCGCCACGGCATCGCACGCCGAGCTGACCGTCCGCGCCCTGGAAGCGGGGCTCCCTGTGGTGGTGGAGAAACCGGTGGCGGTGACCACCGACGACGCCCGGTCGATGTCCGAGGCCGCCCGCCACCACGGCTTGCCGGTGGTGCCGTTCTTCAACCGCCGGTGGGACTCCGACCATCTCACCCTGAAGCGCCTGTTGGCCGAGCGCGCGCTCGGCCAGGTTCGGCGGTACGAGTCGCGCTTCGAACGATGGCGGCTTGCCGTCGAGCCGGCCGGCTGGCGTGACTCCCTCGCCAGCAGCCACGGCGGCGGTGTGCTGCTCGATCTGGGCGTCCACCTCGTCGACCAGGCACTCGAGCTCTTCGGTCCGGTGGACCGCGTCTACGCCGAGATGAACGCCAGGCGCGCCCAGGCGGACGACGACGTGTTCGTGGCGCTGCGCCACCACAGCGGAGTGCGGAGCCATCTGTGGGCCAGCGCGGTGAGTGCCGCCCCGGGCCCGCGCCTTCGGGTACTGGGCAGCACGGCGGCCTTCGTCTCCGCGCACCTCGACGGGCAGGAAGCGGCACTGCGGGCCGGTACCCGCCCCGACAGCGTCAGCTTCGGGGAGGAGCCGCCGGAGCGCTGGGGGCGCCTCCGGCGCGGCGAGGACGCGGCCCCGGAGCCGGTGCCAAGTGCGCGCGGCGCCTGGGACAGTTTTTATCCGGCGGTGCGCGCCACTCTCGAGATCGGCTCGCCACCGCCGGTGCGCTTCGAGGATGCTGTGTCCGTGCAGCTCGTGCTGGACGCAGCTCGGCGCGCGGCCGGCACGGGCGCCGTCGTCGGGCTCTCGGACTGAAAGAGGACAGGCCTCAAAGCGGGCTACGGCGCGCCCGCTCGAGAGCCCCCAGGCGCGCCTGCAGCTCGTCGCGCTCGAGCCGGCGAAGCGCCGACTCATAGGCCTGGCGGGCGACGGGTCCCCGCCGGCCCATGTCCATGGGGTTCAGCCCCATGACGGCCCTGTCGGCGGTGGTGGGCGCAAAGGCGACGACCTCGGTGCCGCCCGATCGCACCCTTCGGGTCTCGGATGCCAGCACCACCCGGTTCACCTCGCGTCCCACCAGTCCCAACACCGCAGGAAGAGCGCCGGGAACGGCAGGACGCCGTCCGGCTCGGGACATGGGAGCGCTCACGATCACCAGGTCGAAACCCCGATCCGCCACCACGGCGAGATTGGACGTGGAGTGGGCACCCCCGTCGACATAGCGCGTGCCGTCCACGACCACCGGGGCGAAGTACCCCGGGATGGCGCATGAGGCAGCGACCGCCTGGCCCAGGCTGGCAGGCGGCGCACCCGAACGGCCGAACACCACGCGCCTGCCGTCATCGAGGCGTACCGCGCACACCCAGGTCGGCATCTCCGGCCACGCTGGCAACAGGGCGTCGGTCCCTCTGCTGATGGCATCGGTGGGCGTGCGCCCGGCCGGGAGCAAGCCGGCCAGCAGGGCCCCGGGCCGGACTCGTCCGAAGCTCCGCCCCGCGCTCCACAGCACCCCCGGCGCGGCCGGCAGGGGTCGGAGGCGTCCGAGACGATCCATCGGACGCCCGCCGCCCGAGGCGGCGTCGACGGCGGCGAACAGCGCCCTGCCCGGTGCGGACAGCTTGCCGTCGGTGACCCGGGCGTACAGATCGGAAGAAGAGACCCCGGCGCGCAGCCCGGCGGCCGTTACCGACCCGGCCGACGTCCCGACCACCAGGTCCACCTGACGAGGGTCGAAGCCGGTCGCTTCGGACACCGCGGCGAGCACGCCGGCGTGGAAGGCGATGCCCGCGACGCCGCCTGCCCCGAGCACCAGCGCGATGCGCGGCGCATTCCCGCCCTGCTCGAGCGACGGGTCGGCCCGGGCCGCTTGGCTCAGTGGGAGCGCTCCAGCATCTCGGACATGGCACTCTCGATCCCCCGGCAGAGCACGTCGAGGTCGCCGGTGCTGTCGCGGTCACCGGTGACGCCGAAGGTCACCCGTCCGTCGTAGGAGAAGATGGCGACCCCCACACGGACCTGTCCGGCCAGCGGCACGTACGGATAGGCCTCCGTCATGCGACGGCCGAGGACGTACAGCGGGAACTGCGGTCCCGGCACGTTGGTGGTCACCGTGTTGACGTTGTGCTGTGCCACCCTGGTGGCCAGCCGCATGCCC
>DATHCF010000233.1:0-3962 GCA_035319705.1 Acidimicrobiales bacterium
GTTGTCAGGGCCGACGGTGGCCAGCTCGTCGGCCGTCCGCCGCTCGGCGAACCAGGCGGCGGGGTGGGAGGCGGCCACCTCGGTGAACGGCGCCATCAGCCCGCCGAGCACGCGGCGCTGCTCGGCGAAGTCCCGGCCGGCTCGCTTGGCCAGCACGCTCTCGAACATGGCGTAGACGTGCACGGGGGCGATGAGGCCGGCGTCGAGCTCGGCGCGCCCCACCCCCGACCTGTCGTCGCCCACCACCAGGTCGGGGGGAAGCTGCTGCTCCTCGGGATCGAGCTCGGGCGTGGCGAAGGCTTTCTGCGTGCGCTGCGCCTCGGCCCCTGCCACCAGCACGGCGCGCACGCGGCCGGCAGCCACGTCGTGGGCCGCCCGGCTCAGGAGCACCTGCGGCGAGTTCCCGCCGATGGTCGAGACCTCGGTGCGCGAGGGCGACAGCTTGAGCCGCCGGGCCAAGGCGCTGGCCGGTGCCGCCGGTGCCGGCGCCATGATGTTCACCACCGACACCCGGTCCACCTCGCCGGCCAGTTCCGCGGCCTCCGACAGGCACTGCTCGGCGGCGCGGGTCAGGAGGTCCATGGCCGTCACCGGCTCCTGGCGCTCGGCGCACTGCGCACCGGCCACCAGCACCGGCAGGCGCTCGTCGGGGTCGTTGCTGGCCATAGGTGGACGTCCGGCTCGGCTCAGCGGGGCAACAGGCCGTTCAGCAGCAGCGACACCACGAAGTCGGCCACCACGGCGGCCGGCATCCCGTCGTCGGTGACCACCCGGCGGTGGGCGATCTGGCCCACCAGGGCGCCGACCGACACCGCCACAAGCCGCGGCGGGTATCCGACCACTACACCGCGATCGCCGGCGTCGGTCACGATGGCCTCGATGTCGCCGATGAACCCCTCGAAGATGCCGAACAGGTGCTTCTCGAAGCGGTCGCCCAGGGCGTAGGAGTCGCGGAAGAGCAGCTTCACGAGGGCGCGGTCCGACTCGAAGAACTCGAAGGTGGCCCGCACCGCGGCCCGGAACGGGGCGGCCGGGTCGCCGTCGGCCGGGGTGGCCAGCGCCTCGTGGACATGGCGCCGCAACGCCTGCCCTTCTGTCTCCATGAGCTCGTGGAACAGGGCGTCCTTCGAGTCGAAGTACCAGTAGATCGATCCGTAGGAGAGCCTGGCCGTCTTGGCGATCTCGGCGATGGTGGTGCCGTGGAAGCCCTTGCGGGCGAACACCTTCTTCGCCGCCCCCAGGATCTCGCCTCGGCGCTGCTCCTTCTCCTGCTCGCTCATGGCGCGGCGCACGCCGCGGCCGGAACGAGCAGTGCGCCCTGCCGAGGACGGGACCGGGCCCCCGCTGTCGGCCAGCGAGGTGCGTACCGCCATGGCGGCGAGGCTGTCATAGACTGACCGATCAGTCAACAGTCCTCGTCCCCGGCCGGCGTGGTGCTACACCGCACGGCCGCGCAGGCGGCCCCCGGCGCGGCGTCCGAGCCGGATCCACAGGGGATAGGTGCAGAAGATGGCGGCTGACGCCAGGTGCGTCGGCGCCCCCGCCCGCTCGTGGTCGAAGTGGAAGACCCCGGAGTTGAGCATCCAGTCGCGCCCGCTGTCCGCCCGGCACAGCCGGGCCAGCCAGTGCGTCCAGCGCGCGTTCAGGTACAGCGATACCGAGGTGACCACGAAGACGCCGAGCACCGCCGCCTCGAGTCGCCGGGCCGTCCGCTCGTCGGGGACCGCGGTCTCGATGGCGGCTCCCGAGGCCACGAGCAACGGTGGGTCGACGAGAAAGCTCATCGGTCTCTCCTCCTCGCGCGGAACCGCAGCCGCATACCCGTCCGGGCGAGGGTCTCGAGCCGGCGGGGCAGCGGCAGCCACATCGGCTCGCGCCTGAGCCCGGCGCGGTCGTAGGCCACCGCCTTCACCCGGGTGAACTCCCGGATGCCCTCCTCCCCGTGGGTGACGCCGAGTCCCGAGGACTTGGTCCCGCCGAAGGCCAGTGACGGGATGGCGAAGCCCACCATGACGTCGTTCACCCACACGTTGCCGGCCTCGAGCCCCGCCACCAGCTTCTCCACGGTGGCCGGGTCCCTGGCGAACACCGAGGCGCCCAGACCGAAGGGGGTGTCGTTGGCCAACTCGAGCGCCTCGTCGACGTCCTCGACGCGCATGATCGGCATCAGCGGCCCGAAGGTCTCGTCGCGCATGGACTGCATGGAATGGTCCACGTCCAGCAGGACAGTCGGCTGGAAGGCGGGCCGTCCCCCCACCGAGGCGGGCTCTCCGCCGGTGGCCAACTTGGCTCCCTTGGCCAGGGCGTCGGCCACGTGCGCCTGCGACACCTCGACCTGGCGCTCGTTCATCATGGCGCCGATGTCGCCGCCCGGTTCCTGGCGCAGCCGGCCGGTGAGCTCGACCACCTTGTCGACGAACCGGTCGTAGACGTCGGAGACCACATACACCCTCTCGGTGCCGATGCAGGTCTGGCCGCAGTTGGTGAACGCCCCCCATACCGCTGCCGCTGCCGCCCGGTCCACATCGGCGTCCGCGCACACGATCATGGGGTCCTTGCCGCCGAGCTCGAGCACCACCGGCGTGCGGCTCTCCGCCGCGGTGCGCATGACGGCGGTGCCCACGGCCACCGAGCCGGTGAAGCAGACCTTGTCCACCTCCGAGCGCACGAGGGCGTCGCCCACTGCGCCGCCGCCGGTCACCACCTGGACGATGTCGGGGTGCGGTCCCAGTTGGGAGAACAGCTCGCCGATGAGCAGCCCGGTCTTCGGGGTGAGCTCCGAGGGCTTGAGGACCACCGTGTTGCCGGCCACCAGGGCGGCGGACAACGGGCCGAGCGAGAGCACGAGCGGGTAATTCCACGGGCTGATCACCGCCACCACTCCGAGCGGCTCCAGACGGCGCTCCGCCCGTTTGTGCACCATCGAGCCCGACGCCAGGCGCCGGGGCGCCAGCAGCCTCGGTGCACGGCGCGCATCGAAGCCGATCTGCTCGCAGGCCACGAAGGCTTCGTTCACCACGACCTCGGCCCGCAGCTTCCCGGTCTCGGCCACCACGGTGTCGACGACGTCGTCGAGGCGGTCGAGCAGGGCTTGGCGGGCGGCGAGCAGGTGTTTGGCCCTTTCCTGCGGCGGCGCGGACCTCCAGGACGTGGCGGCCGCCCGGGCCCGCGTCACGGCCTCGGCCACCTGGCGGACGTCGTCGTCGCCGTGTGCTGCGGGAGCCGGAGTCCTCGCCGCGGTGTGGGTCACGGTGCTCGACACGGTGCCTCCTCTGTTGTCACGGGTCTCGTCGGGGTCTTGTCCCGGTTGTCACGGGCGGGTGCCGATCTCGGCGTGCGCCGTGCCCTCGAGCGCCCAGTGTGCCGCAGTCTCCCAGCGCCCCTGAAGCCGGCGCTCGAGAAGGATCTCGGCATCGGCCAGTTCGCTGTTGGTGCAGGTGGCGCCGGCGCCGTCGGGGTCGCGGTATCCGAGGGACACCGATTGGGACTGGGGTATGTCGACCGTCACCCGCAGCCGCCAGCGCCCGACCGTCCCCTGCACCTGCCAGCGTGGCAGTCCCAGCCTGGCGCGCAGGAGCGGTGCGGCCAGAAGTGGGTCGCGCGGCCAGTCGCGCCCGCCCACGCGCAGCTGCACCAAGGGGAGCGGAGCGAGCCGATCGAGTCCCGGTCGCCGGCTCACCGCGGCCACGATCTCGATGACGTCACCGCCACCGAGCTCGCCGTGCAGCCATCCCCACCGCTCGGCGTTGCCGTGCCCGTAGATGTGGGCCACGGCCCCGCGGGCGTCCGGCGACAGCTCGAACCGGTCTGCGTCGACCTGCACGCTGCCGCTCATGCAGGCGCTCGGCACCGGCACGACCTGGGCACCGGGCAGGAGCTCACGGTCCCAGGCCCACCCCGGGAAGGTCCACAACGTCTGCTGCGGCCCGTTCTCGACGCGCAGGTCCCAGCACAGGCGCCCC
>DATHCF010000234.1:0-7254 GCA_035319705.1 Acidimicrobiales bacterium
GGCACAGCATCGACCACCGTCATGAGTCAGCTGACAACCCCTGACAGTTCGGGGCGAGAGGAGGGTGCCGACGTCCGGCGACGGGCGTCGGCATCCGCCGCGTTCCGTCTCGGGCTGCTGGCGGTCCTCGTCGGCGGGCTCGCCGCGCTGGTGGCCGCCACGTGGCTCCCGGTCGTGTCGGAGAGCACCCACCGGCTCGCCCTTCAATGGTGGTACCTGGCAGCGGGCTTCACGGCGGCCGAGCTGCTCCCGGTGCACCTCGAGATCAGACGCCACACCTGGTCGACCACCCTTACGGCCGTTCCGCTCGTCATCGGCCTGGTGTACTCGGTACCTCTGGCCGTCGTGCTCGGCCAGCTACTGGGCTGCGTCATGGCCTGGGGGATCATCCGCCGTCAAGCGGTGCACAAGCTGGCCTTCAATGCAGCCACGGCCGCCCTCGAAGCGTCCCTCGCCGTCGCCGTCTACCACGCCCTGGCGGGGACCCGGGCCGTCGTCGACCCGAGGATCTGGATGGCGGTGGTGCTCGCCGTGCTCGTCGAGGAGATCGTCAGTTCGATGGCGGTCTTCCTCGCCCTGCTGTGCCTCAGCGGAAGCCGGCCGCCGAGCCTCGTCAGCAACTTCCTCCCAGGTGCGACCGTCTCCTCGACGAGTACCGTCCTGGTGATCGGCGGGCTCATCGTCGTCCGCGTGCAGCCCTATGCGGCTGGCTTACTGGCCGTCATCACCGCCGTGGTGGCCTTGGGCTACTACGAGTTGACGGCGGTCCGGCGACGGTACGCGGGCCTGCAGATGCTCTACAGCTTCACCCAGGCCATGCAACAGTCGAAGCGCCCGTCGGACATCGTCCAGAACCTGCTGGCCGTCACCCGTGAGCTGTTGGGATCGGAGATCGCCGAGCTCACGCTGCGCGACGAGCAAGGCAAGCTGGGGATGCATGTCCTCGACGGAGAGACCTACTCGACGAGCGAGTCCGACCAGACGCCGGCCTGGATCGCCGTCGCCGAATCTCCGGACGGTCTGCTGGCGACGAACGGCACACGGGAGAGGCTGCCGAGAAGCTGGCTGGAGGCCCAGGGCTGGACCGATGGCATGTTGGCCCCGTTGGTTCGCAACGGCGAGACCATCGGCACCATGGCAGTCGGAAACCGCGAGGCGAAGATCGCCACCTTCGACAGGGAGAATCTCAAGCTGTTCGTGACCCTGGCCGGTCATGCCGCGGTGTCGCTGGAGAACTACACGTTGATCGACCAGCTGGAATGGGAGGCCAGCCACGACACCTTGACCGGTCTCGGCAACCGCCGGCAGTTCTACCGGGATCTCGCCCTCGCCCTGAGAGAGCGCCAACCGGGGACCAAACTCGCCGTGGCCCTCGTCGACCTCGACCGCTTCAAGGAGATCAACGACACCTTCGGACACCACACCGGGGACATGTACCTCAAATGGCTGGCCCAGCGGTTCAAGAGCGAATTCCCGCCCGGCGTCACCGCCACCAGGCTGGGAGGGGACGAGTTCGCCTTCTTCGTCGCCTACGAAGGCACGGCCGAGGAGGCGAGGAGCGCGATCGAGAAGATCCTGCGTCCCCTGTGGAGCCAGCCATTCGCCATCGGCGAAGTGGACGTGGTCATGAGTGCGAGCACCGGCGTGTCTGTCGCTCCCGACCATGCCGAAGATGCCATCACCCTCCTACAACGCGCCGATGTGGCCATGTACCTGGCCAAAGAGGACCACGGTGGCATCACCTTGTACTCGACCGAGCGTGACACCTACAGCCCGCGTCGTCTGGGACTGGCCTCGGCCCTGAGATCGGCCATCGAGCAGGGCCAATTGATGGTGGTGTTCCAGCCGAAGCTCGACCTGGTCACCGGCCGGATCGACGGTGCCGAAGCTCTCGTGCGCTGGCAGCACCCGACCGAGGGCCTCGTCTTTCCCGATCAGTTCATCCCCATCGCCGAACGAACCGGTCTCATCGTCCCGCTGACCAACGTGGTCCTCGACCAGGCTCTGGCCCGGTGTGCAGAGTGGCACAAGACTCTGCCCGGCCTCGGTGTCGCGGTGAACCTCTCGGTGACCAACCTCGCCGATCCCGGCCTGATCGATTCGGTGAAGAGCATTCTCGCCCGCCATCAGGTCCCCTCGGAGTGCCTCACCCTGGAGGTGACCGAGACGCAGATCATGGAGAACCAGAAGGTCAACGCGGCCGTCCTCGAGGAGCTCGCCCAACTGGGGGTGAGCATTTCGGTGGACGACTTCGGTACCGGATACTCGTCCCTCGCCTATCTGAGCCGGCTCCCGGTCAATCAGCTGAAGGTCGACCGGTCCTTTGTGGGGATGATGGACGTCAGCCCCAACGACGCTGCCATCGTGCGTTCGGTGATCGAGCTCGGCCGCACCCTCGGCATCTCCGTGGTGGCCGAGGGCGTGGAGACCAAATCGAAGCTCGAGACGCTGGTCGAGCTGGGCTGCACCGACGCCCAGGGGTACTACATCGGCGCGCCGATGTCGTCAGACGACTTTCTGACGATGGCCAAGGAATGGAAGATGGAGCGCGTCTCGACCGTGCATTCTCCCCGGGCGGACGCAAGGACCAAGCTCCACGCCGTCTGACGACCGGCCGCCCGTTGGGCGTCCTCCGCCTGTCCTCCGCCCGGCCGCTCGTCCCTTGCAGGCTGGCGATGACCACGGCGAACAGCCAGGGTGACCGCCTCGGGGCTCCGAGGCGCAATAGGCCCTTCGGCTCTCCCGACGGATGGGCGGACGTCGGAGGATGGCAGGTGAGGAGGTCTCATCATGAGCACGAAGACAGACGCGACGATGTCATGGGAGGCGGTGGCCGACCACGTCGACGCCCTCGGACTCAAGCTCAAGGTTCACTTCGAGAACGCTGCCGGCCAGCTCGAGGAGGTCAACGAGGCTTTCGAGGGCCTCGGCTCGGCGGTCGAGGCGATCTTTTCGGCCATCGGGGCCGCAGTCCGCGATCCGGCCGTCCGGGAGGACGCCGGCAACCTTGCCGCCAGCCTTGTCGACGCTCTGGCAGACACCCTGTCGAATGCCGGCCGGGAACTCGAAGGAGGTGCTGACGGCCTGCGCTGTCACCGCGCCGCCGGTCAAGGGCGGTCCCCGAAGGAGCTGAGCGAGAAGAACTGACGGACGAGCCAGCGCGGGGAAGAAACACAAGCAATGTCGAACACGACTCAGAGGAGCGGTTCGATCCGCTTGGCCCGTCTCTTCGGCGTCGACATCCGCGTCCACTGGACCTTCCTGCTACTCATTGCCCTTGTCGCGCTGGTGAGCAGCGATCGCTCCCAGTTCTTGATGAACCTGCTGTGGATCCTTGCGGTGTTCGGGTCGGTGCTCCCACACGAACTGTCCCACTGCTTCGTGGCACGCCGCCGAGGAGCGGTCGTGAACGACATACTCCTGACGCCGATCGGCGGGATGTCCGAGATGCAGCAGATACCGCAATCGCCTTCGGACGAGGCCACGATCGCCGTTGTGGGACCGCTGACGAGCGTGGCGCTGGGCCTGGTCATCGCCGGCATCGGTGCGATGGCCGGTGCCCGCCTGTGGCCTCCGACGCTGTTTGCGGGTTCCTGGTTCGCCCGGCTGGCGTGGCTCAATCTCGCCCTGGGCGGATTCAACCTGCTTCCCGCACTCCCCATGGACGGGGGCAGGGTATTCCGCGCTCTTCTCGCCCGGCACCATGACCGCCGCAGCGCCACTCGCATCGCCGGCCGGGTCGCCAGGGTGCTGGCAGTGGCGATGGCGATTGTGGGCATCCTGTACGACTATTGGCTGGTGATAATCGCCATCTTCGTGTGGGTCGGGGCGAGGAGCGAGGAGAGCGCAGCCAACACCCTCTCCGGTGACAACCGAGAGAGCTAGGCCCCGACAGCTCAGATCCGTGGACCCGCAGGAGGGAGCCAGTCGGCCCACGCAGGCCGGAAAATCTCCTGGGAGCCGGCGGCTCCCGAGCCCAGAGGCCGAAGCCCCGGCGTGGCGGGTGGTCCTGAAGAGGGCGGCGCCAGTCGTGCTGGCCGGCATCCTCATGTACGTCCTCGCACCCGTCCTCATCAAGGTCCTCTCCGCCTGGCCGCGCCTCGGGTCGCTCCGCCCTGCCTGGGCCGTTGCGGGCCTCGTCGCCGAGGCAGCTTCCTTCACGTGCACGTTCTTCTTGAAACGCATCGCCCTGCGCACAAAGGCCATCTTCGCCGTCGTCACGAGCGCCCTCGTCGGGAACGCCGTCACCAACGTGCTGCCCGGTGCTGACGCCACGGGCGCCACTGCCGAGTTCAGCTTGCTCTCGGCCGCCGGCGTGGAGACCGGTGCCGCCATCAGCGGGCTCACGGCTACAGCGCTGCTCCAGACCGGGTGTTTGCTGGCCCTTCCGGTGTTGACGCTCCCTGCCATTTTGGCAGGGGCGCCGATCAGCCCGGGCCTGGCACACCTCGTTTATCTCGGGCTCGTCATTTTCGCCGTCTACGCCGTTGGTGGCTTCGTTATCTTCCAGACTGACGGACCGTTACGACTTGTCGGACGGTTCGCCCAAGACGTGCGCAACCGTGTGTTGCGTCATCGGCAGGCGATGACCGATTTGCCGGAGCGCCTGGTGGACGAGCGCAACTCCACACGCGCCGCTCTGGGAGCCAGGTGGTGGCAGGCCTGGCTCTACGCGACCGGCAGAGTGGTACTCGACTTCGTCTGTCTGCTCGCCATGCTGGCGGCGGCGCGCACGACGCCCAAGCCCTGGCTGGTGCTCATCGCTTACGTGGCGACCACAGTCATTGCCTTGCTCCCGTTGACGCCGGGCGGCCTCGGCCTGGTAGAGGGCAGCCTCACCGGTCTCCTCGTCCTGGCGGGAATACCTGCTTCGAAGGCCGTTCTCTCCACCCTCGCCTACCGCCTGGCCTCCTACTGGATCCCGTCGATATCCGGACCCTTCGCTTACATCGCCTTTCAGAGCCGCTACCACGCCACGCGCGGTCAGAACGACCCATCGTCACAGGAGGACCGGACGTCGCTCCGGGGGAGTTGACCTTCGGCCCTACAGGGTGCTTCCCGGGCACCCTACCGTCGCAAATGAGCCCACTTGTAACGAGAGATCACCACCCTGGGCTCACGAGCGACGAGGAGGTATTCAATGGCGACCTTGTCATGTACGCGTCGTTGTACGAGAGCGTCGGCGACGCAAAGGCGGACCTCGGAGCCATCGAAGATCTCCACAGAGACGAACTGATCGGGAGTTTGACGCGGCGGTCGTCGAGAACGAGAAGGGAAAGGCTCACGTCGTCAAGCGGTTGGACCGGCCGATGGTGCGGGTCATTCCTGAAATGGATCGGCTTCGGACCGCTGTCGCGCAAAGAGCTGAAAGAAGCGGCAACCGAGTTGACTGGCACTGAAGCGGGACTTGTGATGATCGGAGAGCCGACCCTCGAGAAGGCCTTCAACAAAGCCGTCACCCACGCCTCCAAGACCGTCAAGCGGGTCTTCGACGCCACGGCTGACGAGCTGGCCCAGGAGATGAAGGAGGCTGTGGGACGCTGACCCGCCAGGTTGGTACACCACCTTCGGAAGTTGATTTAGTCTCGGAGCCCCGGAGTCGGACCGCTTCGACTCATGGCTCAGGGACAAATGGCAACCAAATGACCATACGAATGCCACACGAAGGTGGTTTCGGTGCTGCCGATGCGTCTGACTCGCAGACGCTCTTCGGCCAGACCATGGCTCTGGTGGCCGTCACCACGGGATTTTTCGCTCTCGGAGCGTACATCGGCCGCGGCCTGTCCTCCGGGTGGGGCCTGGTGTTCTTCATCGCGTCTTTCGCATGCCTGCTCGCCATGCGGTTCTCGGTGCGTCGGTCGAGCTCGACGGGTACGACTGGCCTGCTCTTCGCCTTCGGCATCGTTCTCGGGCTGGCCACGGGTCCAACCGTGGCCTACTACGCGGCGACTGCGCCGGCAGTCGTGTGGGAGTCTGCGGGGGCGACGGCCCTCTTCATGGCCGGCCTGGGCGCGGTCGGTTATGCGACACGAGCGGACCTCTCCGCCATGGCCCGCGTCTCCTTCTGGGGGTTGATCGTGCTGATCGTTTTCGGAATCGTCACGATCTTTGTACAAATTCCTGGCGCGTCACTTGCGTATTCGATCCTGGGCCTCGTCGTATTCGCCGGCCTCACGGTTGTCGACTTCCAACGCCTCAGGTCCCGGACCGACTTCGAATCGGCTCCTCTCCTCGCCGCGTCCGTCTTCCTCGACGCCTTGAACGTCTTCCTCTTCTTCTTGCGGCTCTTCCAAAGAGAGAGGGATTGACCACGATGCCTCCCGATACACCCAAGCTGACCGCTCGCCACAGCGACACTCTTCGGCAGATCTTTGCCCACCCGCTAAGCCACAATGTCGAGTGGCACGCCGTGGTCTCCCTTCTACAGGCGATCGGCCAGGTGGACGAGCGGGAAGAGGGCAGACTGGCGGTGACCGCGGGTGACAGGACCGTGGTGTTCGCGCGACCCCGCCACAAGGATCTCGGGGCCGAGGAGCTTGTCGAAGTGCGTCACTTCCTCGAGTCGCTCGGCTACGGCGCCCCCGAGGGGTAGGTCCCCGGTCGCTCGCGAGGGGTGGGCAGCGGGTCGCTTCGGGAGGAGCCCCGGCCGTTGAGGTGGCCCTACTCATGAAGGAGCGACGGCGCCGCGAGAGCGGCGCTGCGTGAGCGGACCCTACGAGCTACGTATCTACGGCCCGGCCCGATGGTCGCTCGAAGAGCGCCTTCCGTTGGCAGTGGCACTTGCCGTGTGGAAGTTCTGCAATGGACCGTTACGAGACGAGCCGCAACGTGTCGGACGGCCATTTGGCCGGGAGCTTGACGGTTACTTCTCAGCCCGTCGTGGCGCTTACCGACTCATCTACCGTGTCCATGCCGATGCACGGATTGTCCACGTGGTCCGCATCGAGCACCGCGCCGACGTCTACCGGCCACGTTGAGCAAATCGCAATCCTCCAGAAGGCTGTGACTTGGCGCCAAGTAGTCGTCGTCTCCCGCACGACTATTCGGCGTGGAGGGCCGTGTCCGAACACTCGACCTTCGTGCCGCTCCGAACGATGGCTCGGTGCGCTCCCAGAGAAGCGCTTGCCACGCCCTATTCTCGTATGCATTCAGCCCTTGACAGGGGCACCCGGTTGCCGGTTGAGGTCACATCGGCTCGAAGGCCACCCGCTCGGGATCACGCTCGCGGCGCTGAGTGATCTCAGGCGGAGCCAC
>DATHCF010000235.1:0-3207 GCA_035319705.1 Acidimicrobiales bacterium
GGGCACGCCCACCGCCCACTCGAGCCCGCGCAACCCAAGGGCTGCGGTGCGGCGGGCGAGCACCGGCAGTCCCACGGCGCCGCCCGCACGCACGAGCTGCCGGCCGGCGTCGATCGACACCTCGTCGAAGGTGCCGCCCAGCGCGACCACGAGACCCGGGAAGCCGGAGTCGGCCACCAACAGGTTCGAGCCCTTTCCCACCACCACCACCGGCACGGCGAAGCCCACCTCCGCCAGCGCCCGGTGCACGGCCGCGAGGTCCGCCACGTTTTCCGCCTCCAGCCACAAGGCGGCGCTGCCTCCCACCCGGTAGGTGGTGCGCGCCCCGAACGGCGCCTGTCGCCGCACCCGATCCCCGAAGAGCTGCTGCAGGGCGTGGTGCAGCTTCTCGACGGGCCCGCCCGGGGGGCCGGCCCTGCTCACCATTCGGCGTCGGCCATCAGCTCGTCGGGCAGGGCGGTGAGGTCACCGGCCCCCAGGGTGAGACACAGATCCCCGGGGCGCAGCAGCCCGGACACCGCTTCGGGCAGCTCCGAGCGATTGGCCACGTAGTGCAGCTCGAGCTCGGGGTGGGCCTGGGCCACGGCGTCGGCCACCAGGCGGCCGGTGACCCCGGGCATGGGCGTCTCACCGGCCGGAAAGACGTCGGTCACCACGAGCAGGTCGGCTCCGGCGAAGGCGTCGGCGAACTGGCTCCCCACCGCGGCGGTCCGGCTGTAGCGGTGCGGCTGGAAGACGACGACGACCCGGCGCTCTTCCTGCGCGGCTGCCGCCAGCACGGCAGCCACCTCGGTGGGCAGATGGGCATAGTCGTCGACGAACACGACCCCGTTTCGCTCGCCCCGGTGCTCGTAACGGCGCGACACGCCGGCGAAGCGGGCCAGGGCGGACGTCGCGGCGGTGACGGGGGCACCGATGGTCATGGCCGCCACCGTCGCCATCGCGGCGTTCTGGGCGATGTTGCCGCCGGTCACCGGCAGCTCGATACGCCCCAAGGTCTCCCCGTCGTGCAGAAGGTCGAAGCCCACGCCGGCCGGCCCGCTGCGCAGCGCGGTGAGGCGGTAGTCGGCACCGGGGCTGGTTCCGACCAACGTGGCCCCGTGCCGTCGTCCCACTTCGGCCGACACGTGGTCGTCGGCGCCGGCCACCACCCCGCCGGGGCGGCCGGCGGCGAAGCGGTCGAAGGCGGCCACCAGCGCGTCGAAGCTGCCGTAGTGGTCCAGATGGTCAGGCTCGATGTTGGTGACCACGGCGAGGTCGGGCTCGACGGCCAGGAACGTTCCATCGCTCTCGTCGGCTTCGACCACCAGCCACTGGCCGTCGCTCCACACCGCGTTCGTGCCGAGCTGGGTGAGATCCCCGCCCACGAGGAAGCTCGGGCGCAGCCCGGCCTCGACCAGGATGAGTGCCAGCATCGAGGAGGTGGTGGTCTTGCCGTGGGTGCCGGAGACCGCCGCGCATAGCCGCAGCGCGCACACCGCCGCCAGCACCTGGGCACGGGAACAGAAGGTGATGCCCCGGCGCCTCGCCTCGGCCACCTCCGGGTTGGACGCCGGCACCGCGCTCGAGGCGGTCACCAGCTCGGCACCGTCGACATGGGCGGCGTCGTGGCCGACCCGGACGTCCACGCCGAGCGCCTTCAGGCGCTCGAGCCCGGGCGACCACTTGAGGTCGCTCCCGCTCACGACATGTCCCATGGCGGCGAGCACGGCGGCGATGCCGCTCATGCCGGCACCGCCCACCCCGACCACGTGCACACGCGTCGGCCGGGAGAGATCGAGCCGCCCGTTCACCGGTCCGCCGGCGAGGCCGTCGACTGGTCCGCTCACTACGCCCTCACCGTCCCGACTTGGCCTTGGCTTCGACCAGGGCGGTCACCGCCTGCAGCGCCTGGGGGCGTCCGAGCGCAGCTGCCGATGTCGCCATCTGTTGCAACCGCGGTGCGCCGGCCAGCAGCGGCTCGACGATCACCTGCAGGTGCTCGCCGTCGCATACGGCGTCGTCGAGGACCACCGCGGCGCCGGCCTCCTCCAGGGCAGCGGCATTGGCCCGTTGGTGGTCGCCGGGGGCCCCCGGGAGGGGAACGAGGACCGAGGGCACGCCGACCACCGCCAGCTCGGCCACGGTGTTGGCCCCGGCGCGGCACACCACCACGTCGGATGCGGCATAGAACTGTGCCATCTGCGACTCGAACTCCACCTGCCGGTAGCAGAGCTTCGGGAGCTCCCCGACCTGGGCGTGCGCCCAGGCGAAGTCGCGACGGCCGACCACGTGGTAGATGGCCACGTCCGCTCGATCCGCCCAGCACCGGGCCAGCTCGAGCGTCGCTTCGTTCACCCGGCGGGCTCCGAGCGAGCCGCCCACCACTCCCACGACGGTGCGGTCCTCCGGCAGGCACAGGACGCGCCGAGCGGCGGTGCGCGTCTGCGGCGAGGGACGGGCGACGGCCACGATCTCGGCGCGCACCGGCGCGCCCGTCACCACCGCCCGGGGAAGCGGCGTCCCCGGGAAGGCCACCGCGGCGGCGGCGGCAAAGCGTCCCACCAAGCGGTTCGCCGCTCCGGGGCGGGCATCGAGGTTCACGAGCACCACCGGCACGCGCACCAGCCAGGCGGCCAGGGCCACCGGTACCGAGGCGTAGCCGCCCACCGCCACCACCACCGCCGGGCGACGACGGAGCACCAGCGCCAGAGCCAACAGCAGCGCCGAGGCCAGGCCGGCCACGGCGGCGACGTTCGAAGCCAGCGCGCGCGCATCGGCACGCCGCAGGATCCCGCGTCCGGGCAACAGCGTGACGGGCAGCCCGCTGTCCTCGAGCAGCACGGCGTCCAGTCCCCGACGCGAGCCGACCAGCTCTACCGAACCGTCGGGCCGCCCGCCGGCCAACGCCCGGCTCAGGGCCAGCGCCGGGACCAGATGGCCGCCGGTGCCGCCACCTGCCACCAGAGCGAAACGTCGGACGCTCACCCGGCGCCATTGCGAGGCGGGGCCGTCGGCTGCCCGTCACCGGGGCGCTCGCGCCCGGCCACGTTGACGAGGATCCCGGCGGCCACCATCGTGATCACGAGAGACGAACCGCCGAAGGAGATGAACGGCAGGGGGATGCCGGTCACCGGCAGCACGCCGATGACGGCGCCGATGTTGATGACGGCCTCGGCGCTGATCCAGCAGGTGCAGGCCACGGCCAACAGCGATCCGAAGCGGTCG
>DATHCF010000236.1:0-13133 GCA_035319705.1 Acidimicrobiales bacterium
CAAGCTGGTGAAGGACCCGAAGGGCGGCGACGCCTGGGAGCTGGTGCCGGGAACGTCCCCCATGCCGCTTGGCCTGGTGACCAACGCCGGCCAGTACGGCAAGCGCTACGAGGACCTCGAGTGGTACGGGTCGACCTACGAGACGATCCTGCACGGCGCCTTCGAGGGCAAGGCCCGCCTGGAGGAGCAGGACTTCGACGGGGTGGATGCCGAGGTGCTGTTCCCCTCCCAGCGCACCATGGGCGCCTTCATGGCCCAGGAGGATGACGACTACCACCTGGCCGGGCTCGAGGCCTACAACACCTGGATGCACGACGAGTTCATGGCTGCGGATCCCGAGCGGTTGATCGGACTGGCACAGATGCCCGGTGTCGACGTCCAGACGTCGGTCAAGTGGCTGCGCGACGCCAAGAGCGCCGGCTACAAGGGTGTGATCATCTCCGCCTACCCGTCGGGCAATTCCGACCTTTCGGCCGAGGACGACCCCTTCTGGGAGGTGGCCGAAGAGGAGCAGATGCCCGTACACATCCACAGTGGCCTTCGTCAGGCCGGCGCCCGCAAGGCCGGGTCGTTCAAGAAGGCGGCGGCCAGTGCCGGCCGCCAGATCGGACTGGCGGAGATGGGCGGACCGGTGGGCGACGCCTCGCAGTTCATGTCCAAGTTCATCTATTCCGGCATCTACGACCGGTTCCCCGGCTTGCAGATGGTGGCGGTGGAGTGCGGCGTGGGGTGGATCCCCCATTTCCTCGAGCACATGGACGACCACTACTGGCGCAACCGCACGTGGACGAAGTCGCCGCTCAAGCAGCTGCCCAGCGAGTACTTCCGGCGCAATTGGAAAGCGACGTTCATCCGCGAGCCGTTCGCCATGGCCGTCCGGCACTGGATCGGGGTGGACAACCTGATGTGGTCCACCGACTACCCCCACCACCGACACGACTGGCCGTACTCGCGGCGCATCGTGGAGGAGTCGATGGGTGGTGTGCCGGAGGAGGAGCGCAGGCGCATGGTGTGCGACAACGCCAAGCAGCTGTACCGGTTGGGCTGATCTCGGCGGCGGCCGGGTCCTGCCCGGTCACGGATCCTTCCGCCAGGCTCCCCCTGGCGGACCCCCCGCATGACCGGTCACCGGCCTCGCTCCTCGCCCGCCGCGTGCTAGATGACACCCGACGGCTGATCGAAGACCCCGAGAGGAAGAGAACAGAGATGGGATTGCTCGACGGGAAGGTGGCCATCGTCACCGGTGCCGGACACGGCATCGGTCGGGGCGAGGCGCTGGAGCTGGCCCGGCAGGGCGCGGCGGTGGTCGTCAACGACGTGGGCGGCTCGGTGCGGGGCGAAGGCGCCGACAAGCGCCCGGCCGAGGAGGTGGCCGAGGTCATCCGGACCAAGGGCGGCCGGGCGGCGGCGAACTACGACGACGTGGCGGACTGGTCAGGGGCCAAGAACCTGGTCCAACAGGCGGTGGCCGAGTTCGGCCGCCTCGACGTGGTGGTCAACAACGCCGGGATCGTCCGTGACGCCATGCTCTTCTCCATGTCGGAGGGCGACTTCGACGCCGTCGTCCGTGTCCACCTGAAGGGGACCTTCGCCGTCACCCACCATGCCGCCAACTACTGGCGGGACGAGTCGAAGGCCGGCCGCCAGCCCAGGGCGGCCATCGTGAACACAGTGTCTTCCGCAGGACTTCAAGGCAACGTGGGCCAGGCCAACTACGGGGCGGCCAAGGCGGGGATCGCCGCCCTCACCGTCATCTCCAGCCTCGAGCTGGCGCGCTACGGCGTGCGCGCCAACGCCGTCGCTCCGGGCGGGATGACACGGATCACCGCCACCTTGCGCAAGGACGCCGACGTGAAAGAGCCCGACCAACTCGAGGAAGCCGATTACGACCCCATGAATCCGGCGAACTCCGCCCCGCTGGTGGCATGGCTCGCCTCCGACGAGGCGCTGCACGTCACCGGCCAGGTCTTCCGTGGGGTCGGGCACCGGATCACCCATTACAGGCCGTGGAGTCTCGGGGCGACAGTCGAGACGAAGGGCGGGCCACGCCGCTGGGATCCCGCCGAGATCGGTCCCGAGGTGAACGCCCACATCTTCGGGTCCCGCGCCCCGGGCCTGCAGATCGGCGGCTGACGGCGGACGCAGAGGACGCGGAGCTGCGGCAAAGACACGGGCGGGTCGCCACGGTTGACGCGGCTCGCCGTTGGGAGCGGGCTGCCCTCATAGCCGGCGGAGCCGGTCTCTGCGCGGTGTTCGCCACCACTCGGGCGCGGACACTCACCGAACAGGACTCTGCCAATCTGGCCCGGGCCTTGCACCACTACACCGTCGCCCTGGACCAGCCGCAGCCTCCGGGGTACCCACTGGTGGTCCTCGCCGCTCACGCCTTCACATGGACGGGATCCATCGTGGGTGCGTACGAGGTGGTGGCCGCTGTCGCCACTGTCGGCGCTCTGGCGACGACCTATCTCCTCGGCAAGGAGATGTTCGGCCAGCGTGCGGGCATCGTTGCCGGTTTGATCGTGTGCGCAACGCCGCTCGCCCTGTACTACGGGGACGTGGTGTCGGTGTACCCGACAGAGATGCTTCTGGTCCCGCTCGTGGCTCTTCTGGCTTATCGCCTGGCCACCCGGCGGGACCGCACGAGCGCGTTGCTCCTGTTCCCCGTTCTGGGCCTGACAGGAGGCTTCCGACCGACTGCCTTCGTGCTCATGCTGCCAGCGGCGGTAGTCGGGGTCGTCCTAGGCCGGCCGGCTGTGCGAGATCTGACGGCCGGGGCAGCGGGCGGGGTCCTCATCGTGGCGGCCTGGGCCGTGCCCATGATCGAGAAGAGCGGTGGATGGCGCGCCTATGAGGACGCCAGTCGATCGCTGTACCACCGCCAATTCTCACAGACGTCGTACTTCTACGGAGCCCGTCTCCACCAGGTGGCCTTCAACGGTGCATGCGCGCTGGGAGCGACCGTCATGGTGATGCTGCCCGCAGTTGCCGTCGTGGTCCTGGGCTACCGCGGCCGGAAATCGTCCGCTTCCTTCCGGCGTCCGACTGTGTGGATCCTCGGTGCCTGGCTGGTGCCATATCTGGTCATGTATTTCGGTATCCAACTCGGCAAGCCCGGTTACGTGTTGGCCTACCTGCCGCTGTTCGCCGTGTTGGCGGGCGGCCTCGTCGCCGCCTCGTCGAAAGCCGTTCTCCTGTCGACCGTCGTCTTCGTGGCGGTGCTGGCCGGGTTTCTGGTCCTTCCCCAGTGGCCGTTTCAGTGGCGGCTCGACGCCTTCTTCCCGACGGCCCACGCAGTCCATCTCCAGGATGAGGAGGCCCTGGGCCTACGACGCCTGGCTGCGACGTGTCCCCGTCGCACCTGCACCATCGTGAGCCTTCCGCCCTCCCGTCGCTTTTGGTACCACGATGCCTCCTCCCTGAGTGGCTGGTATGCACCGGAAAGCCGGGTCATCGAGAGCGACGATGTACGCGGGGACCGTTCCTCGCTCGGCAGGGTAATTTGGGTGGGCACGACGGTCCCTTCGCCGGTTGTCCGTTGGGCGACCTACATCGGCACCGCCGGAACGTGGAGCATCTATGAATCTTCACCCGCGGCTACGGCGGCGATCGTGCAGCAGGCGTTCGGCTGACTCGGTAGGGGGTATCTCTACTGACGCCGGCTCGTTTGCGCGCCGCGGTCGTGTGGTGCTCGGAATCCCCGGATGGATGCTCCTGCTCGTCGGCGCTGTCTTGGTGCAGCTTGCGCTGTCCAGCTCTTCGGGGGCGGGGGGCAATGCTGTGGCAGTCGGCGTGTACGTCGGCACGCCGAAGGGGGTGGCTGGATTCGCCTCGGCCACGGGAGCGGACGTGACCATCGCCGCCGACTACCAGAGCGGCGCGTCGTGGTCGGCCATCGAATCCTCCTACCCCGCCGATGCGTGGACGGGCTCGCCTTACCGGCTGGCACTCGGGGTGCCGCTGCTGCCCCCGGCGCGCTCCACCTACGAAAGGCATACAGGGCGAAGGGCGAGCGGCCGCAGAACCAAGGCGACCTTCACCAAGGCGGTTCTCCACTACTCGCTGGCCGACGGTGCCGGCGGTGCCTACAACCGCCACTTCAAGACCCTGGCCGAGCACCTCGTCGCCGCCGGTGAGGGCAACGCCATACTGCACATCGGCTGGGAGTGGGACCAGTCCGGTTGCTCCTGGTGTGTGAGCGACGCCGCCGATGCCGCCAACTTCGCCGCCTACTGGCGCCAGATCGTCACCACCATGCGTTCGGTGCCGGGGGCGGACTTCAACTACTCGTGGTACTACGGCGACGGCGGCGATTCTCTCACCACAGAGGCGTGGCCCGGGGCGAGCTACGTAAGCAGTATCGACAACGACTTCTACGACCAGACCTGGGACACCGGCTGCGGGTTGGCCTTCAACAACACTTCGACTCCAGCCGAGAGTGACTGTGTGTGGAACAAAGACATGCTGCCGGGACTCGACGGACTGGCCGCCTTCGCCGCTCAGTACGGTGAGCCCATCGGCTTCGGCGAGTGGGGCGTGATCTCGCGCAGTGACGGGCACGGTCTCGGTGACGACCCGACCTTCGTGGACAACTTCGCCTCGTGGATCGCCTCGCACGACGTGGAGTACGCCGACTACTTCGATTGCAACTCGGGCGGGAACTCGGTGCTCACCGACTTCCCGAAGTCCCTCGACGCCTACCGGGCGGACTTCGGGTAGCTCAGGTCCGCACGTGGTCCAACAGCGAAGCGACCTCGAGGAGTTCTTCCACCCCCGGGCCGTGGCCATCGTGGGGTCGGTCAACCGCCGTGCCCGCCCGGAGCAGCTGCGCGCCGCCTACTCCGAGCGTTGGGGTGACCGCTGGTTCCTTGTGAACGCCCGCGGCGGGCAGGTCGGGGACATCCCCGTCTATCGCCACGTCACCGACATTCCCTGCGAGGTGACCCTGGCGGTCATCAACGTGGGCACAGCGCTGGTGGCCGGCGCGCTGGAGGAGTGCGGCAAGCACGGGGTCCGCTACGCCATCGTGTTCAGCGCCGGGTTCTCCGAAGTCGGCCCTGAAGGCGCCGCTCGGGAACGGGAGCTCGGCGAGCTGGCCCGGCGCTACGGGATGCGGGTGTTCGGGCCCAACACCAACACCAACGCCTTCGAGGTGCTGCCGGAGCCCGTGCACCGGCGCGGTGGGCGTATCGGGCTGGTCACCCAGAGCGGGCACCAGGGCCGGCCACTGGTGCAGGCAACCGAGCTGGGAGTGGCGTTCTCGCGTTGGGTACCGACCGGCAACGAGCTCGACCTGGAGGCGGCCGACTTCGTCGAGTACTTCGCCTACGACGACGACACGGCGGTGATCGCCGGGTACTTCGAGGGTTTCCGCCACCCGGTCACGCTGCGGCGGGCGCTGGAGGCGGCCAATGCCCGGGGCAAGCCGGTGGTGGCGCTGAAGATGGGCTCGACACAGGCGGGCACCCGGATGGCCGCTTCCCACACCGGCCACCTCACTGGCTCGGACCGGGTGACGACCGGCCTGTTCCGCCAGCACGGGGTGGTGCGGGTGCGCGACCTCGACGAGTTGCTCGAGACCGCCGCGCTGTTCGCCAAGCTGCCCGGCGACAGCGGGCCGCGATGCGCCCTGTATTCGATCTCGGGGGGGTCGGGCACGCTCATGGCCGAGGTGGCGGAGGCGGCCGGCGTGCCGGTGCCCGAGCTGTCGGCCCCGACCCAGAAGGGCCTGCGCCAGCTGATCCCCGACTATCTGACGGTGGCCAACCCGGTGGACAACGGGGCGCAGTTCCTTCTGTCGGCATCAACTGAGGATCGCCGCCGCGTCTTTCGGCTCCTCGACGCCGACGAGAACGTCGATGTCATCGTGGTGGGGATCACCGGGGCCCTCGGCAGGATCACCGACGTCTTCGCCGAGGACGTGGGCGCCATGGCCGACGAGCTCGCCACTCCGATCGTGGCCACCTGGAACTCGCCCAAGACGGACGAGCCGGGCTTCCAGGCCCTGGTCGACTCCGGTGTGGTGCTGTTCCGCTCCTTCCGCAACTGCTTCTCGGCGCTGGCCGACTTCGCCTGGTACCGGCGACGCGCCGCCCACTTCCGGCCGCGCCGTCCGCTTCCCGCCGAGCTGCCCGAAGCGGCGGCTCAAGTGCTCGAGGAGCACGCCCGGCGCGCCGTGGGTGGAGTGCTGCCGGCCACCGAGGCGTCCCGTCTGCTCGCCGCCTTCGGCCTCCCGGTGGCCCGGGAGGAGCTGGCCGTGTCGTCCACCGAGGCCGCCCGGCTGGCCGCCAGGCTCGGTTATCCGGTGGTGATGAAGGTCGCCTCGCCGGACTTCCCCCATCGCTCGGACCACGGGTTGGTGCGTCTCGGTGTGGCCGACGCCCGCACGGCCAGGGCCGTCTTCGAGGAGCTTCTGGCCGCGGCCACCGAGGCGAAACCGAAGGCTCGCATCGAGGGGGTGCTCGTCCAGGAGCAGGTGGCCGGGGCGGTGGCCGAGATGATCATCGGGGTGTCACGCGACCCGGTCCTCGGCCCGGCCGTGCTGCTCGGCACGGGTGGGGTTCTGGCCGAGCTCTTCGACGACGTGGCGGTCTGCCCGCTCCCCCTCGACCGGGCAGACGTCTCCGACATGCTCGACTCGCTTCGGGGAAGGGCGTTGCTGTCCGGCTGGCGTGGCCGGCCCAGAGCCGACCGCAAGGCGCTGCTCGACGCGGTCATGGCGGTCGCCCGGCTGGCCACCGCCTGCGGGGAGGACCTGGCCGAGCTGGACCTCAACCCGGTGGTCGTACGCTCCAGTGGGGTGCTGTGCGTGGACTCGTTGGTGGTGATGGCCTGAATGGACCTGGAGCTGAGCGCCGAGCAGGAGGAGCTGGCCGCTTCGGCCGGCCAGTTCCTGGCCGCCGAGTGCCCGATGTCGCTCGTGCGCCAGGTGGTGGAAGAGGGCAAGCGGGCCGACGACCTGTGGGCGTCCCTGGTGGCGCTCGACTGGCCGTCGCTGGGGGTGCCCGAGGCACAGGGCGGCATCGGCCTCGGCCAGGTGGAGCTGGCCGTGGTGGCCGAGGAGACCGGCCGGGTGCTCGCGCCCGTCCCGTGGTTGGCCACCGCGACGCAGTTCGTGCCCGCCATCGTCGAGGCGGGATCACCCGAGCAGCGCCAGCGGTTCCTGTCGGCGGTGTCCGGCGGCACCGTGGGCACCCTGGCGCTGTCCGAAGCCGGCGGCCGGTACCGGGGCGCCGACACCGAGGCGGTGGCGACTCCCTTCGACGGCGGCTGGCGGCTGCAGGGGGAGAAGCACGACGTGCTGGATGCCGGATGGGCCGAGGAGGTCGTGGTGAGCGCCCGCCTCCCGGGGACCTCCGGCACCGAGGGCGTCGGGCTCTTCGTGGTACCGCAGGGCGCGCTCGTCCTGCATCCGGTCCACGCCCTGGACGCCACGCGCCAGCTGTCCACTGTCGTCCTTCACGGGGTGGAGGTCGGCGACGATCGAGCCCTGGGCCGGCCCGGGGAGACGGCCGCCGGCCTCGACCGAGTAGTGGAGCGGGCGACGGTGTCGCTGTGCGCCGAGACGGTGGGCACCAGCCAGGCCATCTTCGACATCGTGCTCGCCTATGTGAAAGAGCGCGAGCAGTTCGGGGTCAAGATCGGCTCATTCCAGGCCATCAAGCACAAGCTGGCCAACATGTTCGTCGCCTTGGAGGCGGCCCGGGCGACCACCTACTTCGCCGCCGCCGCCGTCGACGAGGACGACGAGCGCCGTGCCGAGGCCGTGTGCACGGCCAAGTCGGCCTCGGCCGACTGCCAGAAGCTCATGGCCCAGGAGGCCATCCAGTGCCTGGGCGGCATCGGCTACACCTGGGAACACGACATGCATCTGTACGTGAAGCGCCAGAAGGTCCAAGCGGCGCTGTTCGGCACCGGAGCCGAGCACCGGGCCGCGCTGGCCGACCATCTCGGATTGCGCTGAACGGCGCGGGCGGCACAGCGCGGTAGTGCCCGTCACAGCCGCGGCGCGGCGACAGACTGAGACGGTGGGTCCCGGCCGCCGGCGATGGCTCTGGCTCGGGGTGGGCGGTGTGGTCGTCGCCTGGGCGGTGGCGACGGCGCTGTCCATCTTGGGCGCCATCGGCGCCGCCGACCGCGGCATCGACCAGGTGGACGCCACGCAGTCGCGGCTGTCGGGATCCGGGATCACCTCGCCGCAGACGGCGGGGATGTTGGAGCGGGCCCGTTCCGACTTCGCCACGGCCAAGGCCGACCTGAATGCCTGGTGGGTCGTCCCCCTCGACGTCGTCCCTCTGGCCGGCCGGCAGGTGGACGCCGTGCGGGACCTGGCCGGGGCGGCCGAGCAGGTGGCCGGCACCGGCGCCGGCACCCTGACGAAGGCCCGTCGGCTCCTGCAGGCGCCGGACCCCGGAGGCATGGCCCGGGTGACGCTGCTCGAGCAGCTGAGCCGGCTGGCCCGGAGCTCGGGCCGGCAGCTGGACAGGGTGCAGGTGGGGCCGTCGGGGGACCTGCTCGGCCCCATCTCCAGTCGCCACCACCGCTTCGCCGACCAGCTGGACCGGGCCCGCTCGGAGTTGGCCAACGTGGCCGCGGGAGCCGCGGCCGCCGCCACCATCCTCGAGGGCCCGCAGCGCTACCTGGTGCTCATGGCCAACAACGCCGAGATGCGCGCCGGGTCGGGCGCCTTCCTCGAAGCGGGGATCTTGTCCACCTCCGACGGCACGTTGACCATGAGCGACGTGCAGCCCACCGAGGACCTGAACCTGACGCCGGGGGAGGTCCCGGTGAGCGGCGACCTCGAGGCACGATGGGGGTGGCTCCTGCCTGGCGTCGACTGGCGCAACATCGGTGTGACGCCCCAATTCGACGTCAACGGGCCGCTGGCCGCCGCCATGTGGCACGCGGCGACCGGACAGGTGGTCGACGGGGTGCTGGCCGTCGACGTGGCCGCCCTGCAGCAGGTGCTCGGCGTCACCGGACCGGTGGTGGTCGGCACCAGCACCGTCACCGCCCAGAACGTGGAGCAGCTGCTCATGCACGACCAGTACGTCGGGCTCAGCTACGGCGGGTCCCAGGCCGAGCTGGCGCGCCTCGAGGAGCTGGGGTCGCTGGCCCAGTCCACGTTCCAGGCGCTCGAGGACCGGTCGGTCGACCTCCACGCCCTCGCGCTGGCCGTGGCCGACGCGGCGGACGGACGCCACCTGCTCCTGTGGTCCTCGTCGCCGTCACAGGAGTCCACCTGGGTGTCTCTGGGCGTCGCCGGCCGGTTGACCGGCCATTCGATGGACGTCGACCTGATCAACCGTGGCGGGAACAAGCTCGACCAGTACATGTCGCTCGAGGTCTCCCTCGTCCCTGACCGGCGCCATGCCACGGCGGCAACCTTGACGGTCGAGATCGTCAACCGCACGCCCCCCGGCCAGTCGGCCTTCGTCGCCGGGCCCTATCCGGGGCTGGGTACGGTCTACGGGGAGTACCTGGGCGTGCTGGCCGTCAACCTGCCCGCCGGTGTCACCCCCTACGTGGTCGGCAACCCCGACCTCGACGCGCTGGGGGCCGAGGGCCCGACGGACCTCGTGGGCGTCCCGGTGGACCTGCGGGCCGGGCAGAGCGAGAAGGTGGTCTTCGACCTGCGCCTGCCGGGCCGTCCCCTCGAGTCGACCGTGGTGCCGTCCGCTCGGATACCGCCGGTGACCTGGGACGTCTCGGGCGCCTCCCACTCCGACGGCCAGCCCTTCAGCTTCCGTTGGTGAGGGCCCGGACCGTGTTGGTGGCTTAGCGCTTCCGGCTGGTGTACCTTCGCTACAGGGATGGCGGCGGGTGTCGTGAGGAATCGGGTGGTGGGGTAGTGAAGAGTCGCATGGCACGAGCGAGAATGCTGACAGCGGCGGGGTTGCTGGCCGGGTGTACCACGCTGCTGGTCCTGCCCGGCGTGGCCAGCGCCGACCAGACCTGTTACACGGGGTGCAGCCCCAGCCCGGAAATCCAAACCGGTGCTGCAGGGTCGGTCACCGGTGCCACCTCGGTGCACACAGGGGAGCCGTGGGCCGGATCGACGCCCGAGGTGGTCGGTGTCGGCCTCGGAGGCGGTGCCCTCATCGCCACCGGCTTGGTGCTGCGTCGCCGTCGCCGCCAGGCCGCCTCGTCCTGATCTGCTGACGCCGGGCGCCTGGCTCGCCCGGCGGCCGGTGCTGCGAGTCGACCGCATGCCTCGTGGCGCGCGCCGCGTCCCCTCCACGAGATAGGCGCGAGCGACGCGCTTCGGTCACGGGCGTCCCGCGACCGCACCGCTACGCTGCCGCGTGGTGGGAGACGACCTCCTCGGTGACGTTTCCTGGGAGTGTGTCGCCGTCCCTGCCGGGACAGCGGAAACGCCTAAGGAACTGCACGCCAGGCAGCTCGAGTGGATCCCTGCCACGGTGCCGGGGACGGCGGCCGGTGCCCTGCGGGGCGCCGGCGTCGACTACGAGCATCGCGACTTCGACGCCGAGGACTGGTGGTTCCGCTGCCGTCTGCCGGCACGGGGACCTGCCGGGCCCGACGGACGGTGGGTGCTCGGCTTGGGCGGGCTGGCCACGCTGGCCGACGTGTGGCTCGGCGATCACCACCTCCTCCACAGCGAGAACATGTTCGTGTCGCACGAGGTCGACCTCGACGAGCTCACCGGGCACGACGAGCTCGTCATCCGTTGCGCCGCGCTGCTTCCGGCGCTCGCCGCCCGCCGCGCCCGTCCGCGTTGGAAGACCTACCTCGTCGGTGACCGCAACCTGCGCTGGTTCCGCACCTCGCTGCTGGGGCGGATGCCAGGATGGGCCGCTACCCCCGCGCCGGTCGGCCCGTGGCGGCCGGCGCGCTTGCGTCGGATGTGCGGGCCCCAGGTCTCCTGGCGGCAGGTGACGGCCTCCCGCCACGGCGACGACGGCTCGGTGACGGTCGCGGTGGGCATGTCCGGCCTGGCGGCACCGGAGTCGGCGCTGCTGCGCGTGGGCGAGACGTGCGGCCCGCTGTCGGTGCGCGCCGACAGCGGCGGACCGGTCCTCCAC
The DNA here is from genome assembly GCA_035319705.1 of Acidimicrobiales bacterium. GTDB lineage: Bacteria > Actinomycetota > Acidimicrobiia > Acidimicrobiales > UBA8190 > UBA8190. The sequence goes on from DATHCF010000236.1 coordinate 11,046, forward strand.
GGTTCGCTGCCGGTCCCCGGGGCCGAACCGTGGTGGCCGGCGACCCACGGGGAACAGCCCCTCTACGACATGGCGCTGGAGGTGGACGGGACCGAGCTGCCGCTCGGCCGCGTCGGGTTCCGCACCCTCGAGCTGCGGCGGGAGGACGGTGCCTTCGCGCTGGAGGTGAACGGGGTCCCGGTCTTCTGCAGAGGAGCCACGTGGATGCCCGTCGACCCCGTGTCCATGGCGCCGCCGCCGGCCGACGTGCGCGCCGTGCTGGAGCTGGTGGCCGAGGCGAACATGAACATGGTGCGCCTGCCGGCGACCGGCGTCTACCAGGACGCCACCTTCTGGGACCTCTGCGACGAGCTCGGCCTGCTCGTCTGGCAGGACTGCATGTTCGCCTTCGCCGATCCTCCGGACGACGCCGCCTTCGTGGCCCAGGTGGAGGCCGAGCTGTCAGGGGTGTTCGCAGAGCTCGGAGGCCGTCCTTCGCCGGCGGTGGTGTGCGGCGGCCAGGAGGTGGAGGAACAGGCGGCCATGTTGGGGACCCCACGCCAGGCGTGGACCGCTCCACTGTTCGAATCGGTGATCCCCACCTTGGCCGACCGGTGGTTGGCGGGAGTCCCCTACGTCACCAACAACCCGACCGGCGGTGCCGTGCCGTTCCGCATGGACAGCGGGGTCAGCCACTTCTTCGGTATCGGCGGTTACCTGCGGCCGCTCGAGTCGCTGCGCCAGGCCGGTGTCCGCTTCGCCAGCGAGTGCCTCGCCTTCGCCACTCCGCCCGAGCCCGTCACCGTGGACGAGGTGTTCGGCGGTCCTCAACAAGCCCTCGACGACCAGCGCTGGCGAGCGGGCGTGCACCACGACGCCGGACGCTCCTGGGACCTCGAGGACATGCAGGACCACTACATGGCCGAGGTCTTCGGCCTCGACCCCTTTCTGCTGCGCTGGCAGGATCCCGAGCGGTACCTGGAGTTGGCCCGCGCCACGGTGGCCTACTTGATGACGAGCGTGCTGACCGAATGGCGCAGGGCGGGATCGACGTGCGCCGGCGGCCTCGTGCTGGCGTTACGTGATCTCCGGCTCGGCCCCGGCTGGGGTGTGCTCGACGCGCTCGGCCGGCCAAAGGCTCCGTATCACGCCCTCAAACCCGTGCTGGCCCCGGTGGCGGTGCTGCTGACGGACGAAGGCCTGAACGGCCTGCGCATCCACCTGGTGAACGACACCTCGGCCGCCCTCGAGGGCGTGGTCCGGCTGCGTCTGTATGTGCGCGGGGAGCTCTGCGTCGAAGAGGGCCGCCATCATGTGTCGGTCCCGCCGCGCCGCGGCGTCGACATCGAGGCGTCCGATCTCTTCGACGGGTTCCGCGACATCACCGCCGCCTACGGTTTCGGCCCCGCCGCCTGGGACGTGGTGGTAGCCGCCTTGGTGGACGACGGCGGGATGTCGCTGAGCGAGGCCTTCTACCTCCCGGGCGGGCCGGCAAGGCCGGTCGAGCCGGACGTCGGATTGGAGGCGGCCGCCCGCCAGGGCGACGGGGGGACGTGGGAGGTGTCGGTCGGCACCCGTCGCTTCGCCCAGTGGGTGCGGCTCGAGATCCCCGGGTTCCGGGCCGCCGATTCCTGGTTCCACCTGGCGCCCGGCGAGCGGCGGGTCGTGCCGCTGCATCCCGCAGGCGCTGCCGTCGGGACGACCCCGGCCGGTGTGGTGCGGGCGCGCAATTCGGCAACCCCGGCCCGCCTGCAGGTCACGTAGGCGCCAGCCGTTCGGCCAGGGTGCCCATGGCCGACTCCCAGGCCTTCTCCATCGACTCGAAGGGGCCATCGACCTCGACGTGGCGGCCCCGGACCACCCGAGCCAGGGCGAACTGCAGGGCCTTGGCCGACTCCGACAGGTGGCGGAACTGCCGGCCGGCCTCGCCCAGCCCGGCGTGCAGACGGGCGTCGAGCCAGTCGACGAAGGCCGCCGCCAGGGCGGCCGTCGCCCCCAACTGGCGGCTCGTCCCGAACGAATAGGGGTGGAAGACGGCTTCCCCCGCTTCTTCCAGCCAGGGCAGATCCGACTGGAGCCGCTTCTTGAAGCGCGCGATTGGATTGGTGG
>DATHCF010000237.1:0-2122 GCA_035319705.1 Acidimicrobiales bacterium
CCGCAACACCGGTCGGTCCCCGAAAGTGCCGACTTCGTGGTGGTGTGCGTGGACGTCCGTGACCCGGGAAACGCCGGGGCGGTGATCCGGGTGGCCGACGCCGCGGGCGCCGATGCCATCGTCTGTACCCGCGGCACCGCCGACCCCTTCGGACCGAAGACGGTGCGTGCCTCGGCCGGTTCGGTGCTCCATCTGCCTGTGGTGACCGCCGGCGCCCCCGGTGACGCACTCGACGACCTCGGCCGGCGGGGACTGCGGCGGATGGCCGCCGTCGCCGGCCACGGGACGGCCTACACCGAGGTGGACCTGACCCGACCACTGGCCTTGGTCCTGGGCAACGAGGCCACCGGGCTACCGGAGCCGCTCTACGACCACGTCGACGAGCGGATCACCATTCCCATGGGAGGTCGCGCCGAGTCGCTCAACGTCTCGGCGGCGGCGGCGGTGTTGTGCTTCGAGGTCCGCCGGCAGCGGTCTTCTAGCCTGCAGGCGGTGGAGCGGGCGCCACGGACCACGGCGCAGGAGCGACAGGGGGTGCAGGACGGATGACGCCGAGGGCGCAGGAGACCGGCGACGCGGAGCAACTCGTGGACCGGGCGCGTCGCGCCATCGACGACGCCTCCACCGAGGCCGCGTTGGACGAGGTCGAGAACGCCTTTCTGGGCAAGCGCGGCGAGCTGGCCCGGGCCCAGCGTGCGCTCGGGAGCCTCGACCCCGACCAGCGCCGGGAGGTGGGACGGGAGCTGAACGCGGCTCGTGCCCGGCTGGAAGCGCTCCTGTCCGACCGCCGAGCGTCGCTGCACGCCGAAGAGCGCACCCGGCGTCTCGCCGCCGAGCGCCTCGATCTCACCGAGCTGGTGGAGGTGTCGCGCCGCGGCCGGCTGCACGTGGTGGAGCGCACCCGCCAACAGCTGGAGGACGTCTTCGTCGGCATGGGTTTCGTGGTGGTGGAGGGGCCGGAGGTGGAGACCGACTTCCACAACTTCGAGGCCTTGAACATGCCGATCGCCCATCCCGCCCGCAGCATGTGGGACACCCTGTACGTGGATCTCGGGCCGCCGGAGTCCGTGGTGCTGCGCACCCACACTTCTCCGGTCCAGATCAGGCTCATGCAGCGCCAAGGCCCACCCATCTACGCGGTGATGCCTGGGCGTTGTTACCGCCGTGACACGCCCGACGCCCGCCACATCCCGACCTTCCACCAGATCGAGGGGCTCGTCGTCGACCACGGGATCTCCTTCGGCGACCTGGCGGGAACCATCGAGACTTTCACCACCGCCTATTTCGGGCCCGAAATCCACTCGCGCCTGCGCCCGTCGTACTTCCCCTTCACCGAGCCGTCGGCCGAGTACGAGGTCACCTGCACCATCTGCAAGGGTGCCGGCTGCCGGACCTGTTCGCACACCGGATGGATCGAGCTCGGCGGCTGCGGCATGGTCGACCCGGCGGTGTTCGAGGCGGTGGGCGTGGACGCCGAGGAGTGGACCGGTTACGCCTTCGGCTTCGGCATCGACCGCTGTGCACAGATGCGTCACGAGCTGCCGGACATGCGCGTCCTGTTGGAGAACGACGTGCGCGTCCTCGAGCGTCTGTAGCGAGGGGAACGGAGGTGCGCGTCCCGCTGTCGTGGATCCGGCAGTTCGCCCCGGTGGAGGGCACGACCGCCGAGCTGGCCGAGGCGCTCGACGAGCTCGGCTTGGTCGTCGAGGAGATCGTCCAGTTGGGCGAGGGCCTCCAAGACGTGGTGGTGGCCAGGGTGCAAGAGATCGCCGCCATCCCGGGGGCCGATCGGATCCGCCGGGTGGTGGTCGACGCCGGGTCCGGCCCGGTGGAGGTGGTGTGCGGCGCCTGGAACTTCCACGAGGGAGACCTCGTGCCCTTGGCTCCGGTGGGCGCGGTGCTGCCGGGCGGCTTCGAGATCACCCGCCGGACGATGAAGGGCGTGGTGTCCAACGGCATGCTCTGCTCGCCCAAGGAGCTCGAGCTGTCCGACGACCACCAGGGCATCCTGGTCCTGGACGGTGACGGCTCGGGGCACATCGGCGACGGCGCCTCGAGCGGCGCGGAGCGGCTCGAGCCGGGAGCGGCGCTGGTGGAGGCCCTGGGCATCGAGCGCGACGTG
>DATHCF010000238.1:0-3368 GCA_035319705.1 Acidimicrobiales bacterium
GCTTGGCCAGCACCACCTGGAGCGGGCCGAGGGCCGACGAGCGCCGGCTCGAGTGGTGACGGATCCAGCTCGACGTCTCGGCGGCGATCTCATAGCTCAGAAAGGCCCAGAAGACCCAGCCGGCGCCGAGGGCGATCTTCATGATGGCGGAGGTGGGGACGTACCCGACTCGGAGATCGGTGAACAGCCGGGCCCATGGCGGAATCTCCGTTGGAAGTGGAGAACCCACGCCGGCCAACAGGATGGGCCCGCCGACGACGATGGCGCAGAGCACTGCTCCCGAAAGCAGCCGTCCGACGAACCCCGCTGAAGTTGCCCGGCTCATGATCCGCCTCGGTCGCTCTGTGGACGCGGACTACTTCCTCATCTGTTCGCTCTTCCCTCGGACAAGTCCGCGGTTCCCGGCCACGAAGGGAAGACGGCGGCAGTCGCCGCGACAGAACCATGCAGTTCTCCGGCGGTCAAGGGTGGGACGCCTGAGAGGTGAGCGTTGTGTATCCGTCGTCGGAGAGCGGCCCTGGATTGCATGTCGACGTGCACGTTCCCATGATCCGGACAGCCCTTGCCCCGGACCCTGCCGAGAACCTTGCATGAGGCCCGTACACTCAGCTGGCCATGTGCGGTCGAGTCGACATCCACACCCCGCCGGCCGAGCTGGCGCGCGCCCTGGGGGCACAGCTGGCGGCCGGCGTCGATCCGCAGGGCCAGCCGAGCTGGAACGTCGGCCCGACACGGGCCGTGCCCGCCCTCGTCGGCCAGGAAGACCACAGCCGGGCGCTGGACTTCTTCCGCTGGGGCCTGGTCCCCCACTGGGCCAAGAACCCCAAGACCGGCTACAAGATGATCAACGCCCGGGCGGAGACGGCGTCCACCAGCAACGCCTACAAGCGGGCGCTCGAACACCGCCGTTGCCTGGTCGTGGCAGACGGCTTCTACGAGTGGGCGGTGCCGGATCCCAGCCGGCCCAAGCAAAAGGTCCCGTTCTATTTCACGCGACGCGACGGAACCCCGATCACTTTCGCCGGTCTGTACGAGACGTGGTGGGACAAGTCCCGCTCGAGCTCGACCGAGCCCGACCCGGACTCCTACCTCCAGACCTGCGTGATCATGACCACCGCCGCGGGCCCGGACCTCGAGGGGGTCCACGACCGTATGCCGGTGATCATCGAGCCGGCCGACCGGGACCGCTGGCTGGATCCGGACGTCCAGGACCCGGTCGCCGTGTCCGGCCTGCTCAAGCCCTCCCCCAAGGGCACCCTGGTCAGGCATCCGGTGTCCACGGAGGTCAACAGCACCAGGAACGACGGGCCTGAGCTGATCGTGCCGGACCCCTCGGTGAACAGCGACCTTTTCCTCGTCGGGGGCGAAGCCGACGGCGCCGAGGGCAACGGGGCGGAGGAGGCGGCTGCGGCAAAGGGGTCGCCGCGCAGCCGGAAGAGCTAGGAGAACGACAGCTGGTCGAACTCCCAGAAGGACCGCAGGGAGGCGATCCTCCCCTCGGCGGTCACCTGGTAGATGTTCACCAGGTCCACCGATCCCTGCTGGCCACCGGGCAGGGTGATGTGGATGGTCCCGGCGAAGGCGCACTCGTCGCCGCACTCCGACGACTGGCGCATGTCGAACTTGATCCGCTCGCTCGCCGAGATCACGTTGTCGTAGAACGCGGTGATGGCCTCGGTGCCCCGGTGGCCCAGGCCCTCGGGGTCGAACATGGAAGGGCCGACCGGGTCCTGGACCACGGCGTCGGCGGCGAACAGGGCCAGCCAGCCGTTTCTGTCCTTGGCCTCGGCCATTGCCATGGATCTGAGCCCCATCTCCCGGGCAGCTCCCATCGTCGCCTCCTCTTGATCTGCTTGATCGGCCGAATCTCGCCAGTGGTCAGTCGGCGTGGATCACCTGGTCGGCGAACCGGCGAAGATTGTCCAACTTGACGTCCAGCTCCTCGGTGTCGGGCCCGGCGACATACGGCCACCGGAAGCCCACGATCACATCGGTCACCCCCGCCTCCTCGAGTCGCTTGATCCCGTCCACCGAGAAGGCATCCATCGAGATCACGTGCACCTCGAACCCTTCCGGCTGTCGGCCGGCCGCCTCGAGTTCACGCCGCAGCTGCTCCAACAACCCCGGGAGGTCTGACGGGTCACCACCGCCGTGCATCCACCCGTCACCCAGACGCGCTGCCCGCCGCAACGCGGCCGTCCCGTGTCCGCCGACCAGCAGCGGCAGACGCGCACCGGGCATCGGCGCCATCTTTATGGGGGGCACGTCGTAGACCTGGCCGTGGTACTCGAAGAATCCTCCCGCCGCATCGGTGAGGCCGCGGATCACCTCCATCGACTCATCCATGCGCCGCCCCCGCCCCTCCCAGGGGAGCGCCAGCACCTCGTAGTCCTCCGGCCACGGGCTCGTCCCCACCCCGAGCGCGAAGCGATCGCCCGTCAGCACCGCCACCGAGGCGGCCTGCTTGGCCACCAGCACCGGATGGCGGATGGGCAGCTTCAACACAAAGGTGACGAACCGCAACCGGTCGGTCACCGCGCCCATGGCGGCGCTCAAGGCGAAGGGGTCGAGAAAGGGCTTGTCCTCCAGGAACTCCCGTGACCCGTCCGGGTTGAACGGGTAGCGGGTGTCGGAGGACTTTGGGTAGCAGATGCTGTCGGGGACCACCATCGAGTGGTACCCGGCCTCCTCGGCTGCCCGGGCCAGGGGCAGGTAGAAGCGCGGATCGGTCATCGACTCCGCGTAGCTGAACCGCATGCGCTTCCGGCCTCCTCGGCTCGTCCCGGGTGTGGCGCCCGGAACGGCGCCCGTCAGGTGTTGGGCTTCTCCCCTGTCGCAGCCGCCTTCCGGTACTCCTCGAGCCGGTCGATGAGCGTCATGCGCTCCACGCCGACCTCGTCGAAACGCCCGGCGATCTCCTCGGGCGTCCAGCGGCCCTCCTTGCGCATCTCGCGCACCTCGGCGGGCTGGTTCCACACGGCGATGCGGCCGCCCACCACCGTGTACACCTGCCCGGTCACGTCCTTCGCCGCGTCGGACAGCAGGTAGACGACGAAGGGGGCCACGTCCTCTGGCTCGCCCATCTCGGCCAGCTCCATCGGGACATTGGCGGACATCCGGGTCCGGGCGATGGGCGCCACCGCGTTGGCCCGGACCCCGTAGCGGTACAGCCCGGCGGCGGCGGAACGCACCAACGACACGATCCCGCCCTTGGCCGCCGAATAATTGGCCTGGGCCACGCTGCCGGCGAAGGCGCCGGAGGTGAACCCCACCAGTGACCCCGACTCCTGCTTGCGCATGACGGCGGCGGCGTGGCGGAACACGGTGAAGTGGCCCTTCAGGTGGGTGGCGACGACGGCGTCCCACTC
>DATHCF010000239.1:0-3711 GCA_035319705.1 Acidimicrobiales bacterium
TGTCAACGGCCAAGTTGATCTCCTCGGTTTTGGCCAACTGAAACTCCCCGCCCCTCTCACTGCGATCAGGGCCTTTGGGCCTGGACTCCACCTCCCCTCGGAGGGCGCCGGCGGGCCTCACGCATGCGGAACGACTCCCCGTCGGTGAGCACGACCACGCTGTGGTGCAACAGGCGGTCGAGGAGGCTCACGGCGGTGGTGTGCTCGGGGAGGAAGTGCCCCCACTGGTCGAAGGGCCAGTGGCTGGCCACACCGAGCGACACCCGCTCGTAGGCGGCGGCGACGAAGCGGAACAGCAGCTGGGTGCCGAGGTCGTCGAGCGGGGCAAAGCCCACTTCGTCAACGATGACAAGCTCGGCTCTGAGCACCTGGTCGATCACCTTGCCGACGGTGTTGTCGGCGAGGCCCCGGTAGAGCGTGTCGAGCAGTTCCGCGGCGGTGAAGTAGCGCACACGGCGCCCGGCATCGACCGCGGCGTGGCCGAGGGCGAGGAGAAGATGGCTCTTGCCGGTGCCCGCTGGGCCCACGAGACACGGGTTCTCCTTGGCCGCGATCCACTCGAGGCTCGCCAGGTAGTCGAAGGTGGCCTTCTCCACCGACGAGGCGACGAGGTCGAACTCCTCGAGCGTCTTCGTCACAGGGAAGGCCGCCGCCTTCAGCCTGGCTCGGGCGTTCGACTCGTCGCGAGCGGTGATCTCGGCCTCGACGAGCGTGCGCAGGAAGTCCTCGGGGCTCCAGCGCTGGGTCTTCGCCACCACGAGCAGCTCCGGCGCGAGCTGGCGCATGGACGCCAGCTTGAGGCGCTTCAGCCCGGCCACGAGATCCGCCGGCAGCGGCGGGGCAGGGGCGTTCATGACAGCCCCTCGGGCGCGTAGGCCGTCAGCGGCCGGGTGGCCACGAGCGGCAACGGCACGATGAGCGCCTCACCGGGCTTCGCCGGGCGGATCACCCCGGCACCGGCCTCGAGGATCGAGCGCACGTCGCCCACCCGCCAGCGCCCGAAGGCCACTGCCCGTTCGAGGGCACCGACAAGCGCGTGGCGTCCATGAGCGGCTTCGAGGCGAAGCAGCTCTGGGAGCTCGGCGCCAAGGGTGCTGGCACCGGCGGCAGCCGCGCCCTTCACGAACGCTTCTGCCGCCTCGCCGAGCGCCAGCACGGCCCGTTCGGTGTCGGATCTCGGCCGTGGTGCCCGACGGGCCACATTTCGAGGACCTCCGTAGTGGTCGTCACAGATGGAGGTCTCGCCCGGCGCCACGAGCTCGTGTTCGGCCATGGTCGAGCCCAGGTGCACGACCCGCAGGCGCCCAGCGGCCACGTGGACCTCGACACTGCGCCCGACGAGGCTGATGGGCACCGAGTAGCGGGCCGATCCGAAACGGATGCAGCTCAACTTGTCCACCTTGCGGGTCATGACCTTCCCGATCGTCGGTCGCAGGCTCGGCAGCGGCCGCAACAACTCCCGTTCGGTGTCGAGGCGCTCGGCGGGAACGGCGCAGATCTCTGAGTGCACGACCCCGTTCACCTCACAGCACCAGCGCTCGGCTTCGGCGTTGGCGCCGGGCAGGTCCTCGACCGAGCACTCGGCCGGGATCAGAAGGTCGCGCTTCGAGTAGCCGACCAGGTGCTCGACCATGCCCTTCGACTCGGGATCCCCGCCCTCGCAGAAGTCGGGGCGAAAGCCGTAGTGGGTAGCGAAGCGCACGTAGGTGGGCGTCGGCACCACCACGTTCATGACCACGCCTGCTTTCAGGCACCCCATGCGGTCCGCCAGCACGACCTTCGGCACCCCGCCGAGGACCTCGAAGCACTCGGCCAGAAGCGACAAGGTGGTGGCGGCCGTCTCGTCGGTGGCGAAGCGCACGAAGCGGTAGCGGCTCCACGCCAGCACGGCGCAGAACACGTGCAGCGGTCCTTGCGATCCCCAGTCGATGATGAGGGTCTCGCCCGGCGACCACACCCCTGGCCGCCGGCCCCGGTGGTGCCCGGCCCGCCAGTCGTTCTTGGCCTTGGCCACCAGGCGCCGGAAGTTGCGGGCCGAGCCGCGGTAGCCGGCCGCTTTGGCCTCGGGCAGCAGCCGCTTGGCCGAGATCTTGCCCTGGGTCTTGTCCACCCGTTTGGCCACGACGTCGACCACGACCTCGTAGTTGTGGGCCCGCTCAGCGCGCTCAGGAGGCACCCCCTGGGCCTTGAGGACGGCCAGCTTGACGGTCTTTGGGTCCACGCCGCAGATCTCGGCGGCGCCCCGGAAGCTGCCCACATCCCTGTAGGCGGCGATCATGTCCATTCGTTCCCTCGCTGATTTCATAGAGCGTCCTCCGGTCGGAGCGGTAGCTGGTGAGCACCGCCACCGTCTCCGGCCGGGGGACGACCGTGGTGGATGGTTCAGCGAGGGGCGGGGACCTCTACATGGCCACCCGCGAGGAGAAATTTCTGGCCATACGCGGGGACATCGGACTGGCCACACGCGAGGACTTTTTCATGGCCACGGACAACATCTGTACGAGTGAACAGGTGCCCATCTTCGGCCCGTCGTAGCCCTCCCCTGACCCTGGTCGGTATCGCATGGTGCTAACCACCGCGCGGCGGACGTTGGACCGAGCGGTACCGCCAGGTATGGGCCGCCTCCAAGGGGACGGCCCCGGTGGCCTGGGGAGCGGAATAACACCCGTACCAGGCTGCGAGCGGCGAAGGGGGGCTCACCCGGTTGAGCTACCGAGCACGTCCCTTTTCCGTCCGTGATCGTCAGTGGGCCGGGAATACGGCGTGGGTGCCCCACTGGAGCAATCCCATGTGGTCGTCGGCTACCTCTACCACCGGTAGCCCCGACTTTGCGCTACCGCAGCGGTGTCCCGGCCCCGGTCGAGCGGCGCCAGGGTATCGGCACGTTCGGATGCCGTTCTCGGGTGGTGGGAGCGTCCGGGAACATCTGTTATGGCGCGGGTCACCGATCTTCCGGGAGCGCACTTACCCGTCGATCTGCATTGGCCCAGCCGGACCGCCGTGCAATCGAGGTCCTGTTCCAGATTGGGCAATCTGGCGTCCGTTCGGTGGCGTCAACCGAGGCCCAGCGTGACCCGCAACGGTGGGCCGACGATGATGGTGCCATGCCGTTTGGTGGCTTCGGCGATACCGGCTGGCTGGTCTGGTCCGGACGGGACCCGAGCCATGTCCTCGATGATGTCGAAGAGCCCTCCCGGCGTCATGACGTTGACCGCCCGGACCGGTTCGTCGCCGTTGTGGACGTTGTCGAAGGTGTGCGGCATCCGAGGTGGGATGCTGATGAACTCGCCCGGCGCAAGGTCGAGGATCTCTTCGCCGACCTGGAGCGTCAAGACTCCTTCGAGGACGTAGAAGGTGTCGTCTTGGTTCTCGTGATAGTGCAAGGGCGGGCCAGTCCTGGGCGCGAACGTCTCGACGATGAAATCGAACCGTCCCCCAGTGTCATGCGCGGCCGCCTTAAAAAGGTGCGGGCTTCCGAAGGCCAGTTGACCCTCGTCCGCCTTAACCAGAATGTACCCACCCTTGTTGGCTGGCGTAGCGGCATTCGTTGTGACCTCCGTCATCCGGCCTCCCTCGCTCGGTCGCGCCTGACGCGACAAGAGCAGCCTAGGAGCAGCGATGCTAAGTGGGACATCGGCGAGGACCTCGAACGACGAGCGGCTGGTGGCCAAACCCGTGAAGCCGTCAGGCCGTGGCCGAAACGCGAGCGCG
>DATHCF010000240.1:0-3384 GCA_035319705.1 Acidimicrobiales bacterium
GCTCGGCGAGGCCCTGCGCCGCGTGTCGGAGGGCGCCGCCATGATCCGCTCCAAGGGAGAGGCGGGCACCGGCAACATCGTCGAGGCGGTACGGCACCTGCGCTCGATCCTGGGCGACGTCCGGGCACTGACCCAGGCGGACCCGGCCGAGCGCTACGGCTGGGCCAAGCGCCTGGCCGCACCGATCGACCTCGTGGCCGAAGTGGCCGACACCGGCCACCTGCCGGTGCCGCTGTTCTGCGCCGGCGGCATCGCCACGCCGGCCGACGCCGCGCTGGTCATGCAGCTCGGTGCCGAGGCGGTGTTCGTGGGGTCGGGCATCTTCAAGAGCGAGGACCCGGCTCGCCGGGCCCGGGCCATCGTCGAGGCGACGACGCACTACGAGGACGCCCAGATCGTGGCCAAGGTGAGCCGGGGCCTAGGAGCGTCCATGGCCGGGCTCGAGACCTCGGCCCTCGCCGAGCGCATGGCCGATCGCGGGTGGTGAGCGCGGCGATGTCCGCCCGGGCAGAGGTGCCTCCAGGTGCTGGTCGGTGTGCTCGCCCTGCAGGGCGACGTCGCCGAGCACAGCGCGGCGCTGGCTGACCTCGGCGTCTGGTCGCGCCCGGTACGCCGGCCCGAGGACCTCGCCGACCTCGACGGCATCATCCTCCCCGGCGGGGAGTCCACCACCATGTCGGTGCTGCTTCAGTCCTCCGGCCTCGACGAGCCGCTCGGGAAGGAGCTCGAGCGGGGGCTTCCCGCCTTCGGCACCTGCGCGGGGATGATCCTGCTGGCCTCGTCGCTGTCCGGCGGGCGGCCCGACCAGCGCTGCTACGGCGCCATCGACCTCGGCGTGCGGCGCAATGGCTTCGGGCGCCAGCTCGACTCCTTCGAGGCCGACCTGGCTGTCCCCGTGCTCGAAGGTGGCCCGTTGCACGCGGTGTTCATCAGGGCGCCGTTGGTCGAGCGGGTGGGGGAGGCGGTCGAAGTGCTGGCCACCGTCGATCACCAGGCCGTCGACGGCCCTGCTCCCGTGCTGTGCCGGCAGGGACCGGTCCTCGTCTCGGCGTTCCATCCCGAGCTGACCGACGACCGGCGGCTGCACGCGCTGTTCGTGTCGATGGTGGGACGAGCCGGCTGTCAGCCGGGCGACGCAGGCCGCCGTCCCGTGTCCGAGTGAGAAGAGAGGAACGAGCCGATGTCGGGCCATTCGAAGTGGGCGACCACCAAGCACCGCAAGGCGGCGGTGGACAAGGCGCGGGCCAAGGTGTTCGCCAAGCTCATCCGTCAGCTGGAGGTCGCCGCGCGCGACGGCGGTGGTGACGTCACCGCCAATGCCACCCTGCGCACCATGTTCGACAAGGCCCGGGCGGCGTCGGTGCCGATGGACACCATCGAGCGCGCCATCAAGCGGGGGACCGGCGAGCTCGAGGGCGTGCGCTACGAGCCCATCACCTACGAGGGATACGCCCCCGGCGGGGTGGCGGTGATCGTCGAGGCGCTGTCGGACAACCGCAACCGGACCGGTGCCGAGGTCCGCAACCTGTTCACCCGGGGCGGCGGCTCCACGGCCGAGCCCGGAGCGGTGTCGTGGCAGTTCGCCCGCAAGGGCCAGATCGAGCTCGATCGCTCGCTGGACGAGGACCGCATCATGGAGGTGGCGCTCGACGCAGGGGCAGAGGACCTCGCCGACGAGGGCGAGCACTGGCTGCTCACCACCGCCCCGGGGGACCTGGCGGCCGTGCGCGAGGCGCTCACCGAAGCCGGCATGGCCCCGCAGTCGGCCGAGCTGGCCATGGTGGCGACCACCACCGTGCCGGTCTCCGACGAGTCCGAGGCGAAGAAGGTGCTGCGGCTGCTCGAGGCGCTCGACGACCTCGACGACGTGCAGTGCGTGTGGTCGAACTTCGACATCCCCGACGACGTGCTGGCGGCCGCCGCCGCCGAGTGACGGCTCTGCCCGGCCGGTGGGGCCGGGCGCCGGGATCGGTCCACCGCCGGCGAACAGCTGGTTGGTAGCCTGCGAACGCGTGTTCGTACTCGGAATCGACCCCGGGCTGTCCCGTTGCGGCTACGGCGGCGTACGCCGCCAGGGCGGCGAGCTTCGGGCCGTCCTCGGGGGGGTGATCCGGACCGACACCGCCCTCGACGTGCCAGAACGCCTCAACCTCCTGCACAGCGAGCTGGCGCGACTGGTGGCCGAGTCCGCTCCCGACGCCGTGGTGGTGGAGCGGGTGCTCTTCCAGACCAACGCCCGCACCGCCATGTCGGTGGGACAGGCCGCCGGCATCGCCCTGCTGGCCGCGGCGCGAGCCGGCTGCCCGGTGGTGCAGTACAGCGCCAACGAGGTGAAGATGGCCGTGGTCGGCTACGGCAGCGCCACCAAGGAGCAGGTGCAGCGCATGGTGGCAGCCGTGCTGGGGCTGGCCGAGCCGCCCACCCCGCCCGACGTGGCCGACGCCCTGGCGCTGGCGCTGTGCCACGCCGGCTCGAGCGGCTTGCGCCGTGCGCTGGCCGCCGGCAGGGCGGGGCAGGTGGCGGGGACGCGGTCGTGATCGGCTGGCTGCGCGGACGGGTCATCGGCCGCCTGCCCGATGGCGAGCTGCTACTGGACGTGCACGGAGTCGGCTACCGGGTGAGCGTGCCGCCGGCTGTGCTGGCGACAGCGCCGGCCGGCGCAGGTGCCGGTCGCGACGGTCCCGACGGTTCCGGCGAGTTGACCCTGCACGTGCACACCCATGTGCGCGAGGACGCCATCGTGCTCTACGGCTTCGCCAGCGCCGAGGAGCGCCGCTGCTTCGAGGCGCTGCTGTCGGCGCACGGCGTGGGCCCGGCGCTGGCCCTGGCCGTGCTGTCGTCGCTCTCGCCGTCCGATCTGGTGCAGGCCGTGCTGGACGAGGACATCGACCGGCTCTGTGTGGTCCCGGGCGTCGGGCGCAAGACGGCGGCCCGGCTGGTGCTCGACCTGCGCTCGCGCCTGGCCGTTCCCGAGCTCTCCGACCTTCCCGTTCCCGGCGGCGCCGGCCGGACCGACGGGCCGCGCCGGGAGGTGCGGGCCGCGCTCAGCGAGCTCGGCTACGGCAGCGAGGAGATCCGCCGGGCCATGGCGGATGTGGCGGGCGACGGCAGCGTGGAGGAGATGCTGCGCCAGGCGCTACGCGAGCTGGCCGGCGCCCGATGACGAGCGGACGTCACGAGGTGCTCGCTCCCGGCGCCGGCGACCCGCTACCCGACGACGGGGCGCGGCCGGCCGCCCACCGTCCGGTCGACCCGGCGCCCGACCCGGCCGAGCTGGCCGACGAGGCGCGCCTGCGGCCGCGCCGGCTGGAGGAGTTCCACGGCCAGCCCCAGCTGACCGAGCACCTGCACATCGTGTTGGAGGCGGCGCGACGGCGCGGCCAG
>DATHCF010000241.1:0-16358 GCA_035319705.1 Acidimicrobiales bacterium
CGACCACAGTGGTGTGCGGCGGCCCGGGCCGACGGCGCTGGGAGTTCATGCGCCTGCCGCACGAGACGATCGACCAGCTGACCGAAGAGCGCATCGCCTGGGAGCTGCTCGCCCCGTGGGACGTGCATCCGGGCAACGCCCGCTTGGAGCGTCACGCCGTGTACACGTTCCGGGCCCGGTACGCCGAGCACTGGCGAGCGGGCCGGGTGTTGCTGGCCGGCGACGCGGCACACCTCATGCCGCCCTTCGCCGGACAGGGGATGTGTGCCGGAATCCGCGACGTCGCCAACCTCGCCTGGAAGCTCGACCTGGCGCTGACGGGCCATGCTCCCGACGACGTGCTCGACAGCTACGAACAGGAACGCCTGCCGCACGCTCGCGCCGCCATCGAATTCTCGATCGAGCTCGGCAAGGTGATTTGCGTCCTCGACCCACAGGAGGCGGCAGCTCGCGACGAGGCCATGAGCGCCGCTGTCGGTCCTGAACCCCTGGAGGCGCCGCCATTTCCCGGCATCACAGAAGGTGTCGTGCGCGCCGGCTCGCCCGGGGCTGGAGTATTCATTGCCCAGCCTGCCGTCGACGGGAGTCTTTTCGACGACGTCTACGGAGTGGGCTGGCGGCTCATCAGTCTCGGTCAAGGCGGAGCGCCGATCGATCCTGCTACGCACAAATGGTTCGAGTCGATCGGCGGCAAGTGCGTGGCACTCCGTCGATGTGACGATCTCGGTGGTCCCTGGTCCGAGGCGCCCGGTGCGACGCACGTCCTGCAGCGCCCCGATTTCTATGTCTACGGCTCTGCGTCGAGGGAAACGGGAGCCTCTGCCCTCCTCGACTGCCTGCGCGCCCAGCTCCAAGGTCCCGCTAGGACCTAGGGAGGGCGGTCGTGAAGCTCGCCAACCTGGGAGGGCGTGCCGCGCTCGTCCTCGGCGACGAGATCGCCGACATTGCCGACATCTCTGGAGGCCGGTTCGGACCCGAGCCCATGACCGTCTACGGGAGATGGGCGGACTTCGCGCCCTTCGCCCGTGAGGTGACGTCGACGACCGGACCACTGGTCGAGAGCGAGCTCTGCTGCCCGGTGCCTGTGCCCCGGCAGGTTTTCGCCATCGGCGTGAATTACCGGAGCCATGCCGAGGAGGCGGGTATGGCCGTCCCCGACGTGCCCGCCACCTTCACCAAGTTCCCGGCCTGCCTGGCCGGACCGTTCGACGACGTCGAGATCGTGGGGGAGACGACCGACTGGGAGGTCGAGCTGGTGGTGGTCATCGGACGCCACGCAGAGCACGTCGACGAGGCGGAGGGGTGGTCGTATGTGGCCGGGCTCACCGTGGGGCAGGACGTGAGCGACCGGCATCTGCAGTTCGCCGCCGGCGGTCAGTTCTCCCTGGGCAAGTCCCGCCGAGGCTACGGGCCGATGGGGCCATGGGTCGTGAGCCCCGAGGACCTCCCAGACCCCGACGACCTCGGCCTCGGATGCTCGGTCGACGGCGAAACGGTCCAGCAGGGTCGGACGACCGATCTCGTCTTCAGCGTCCCCCGGCTCGTGGCCGAGCTCTCGGCCGTGTTACCGCTCCTCCCCGGGGACGTGATCTTCACCGGCACGCCGGCCGGCGTGGGAGTGACCCGCCAGCCCCCTCGTTTCCTGCAGAGGGGACAGACCCTCGAGTCCTGGGTCGAGGGCGTCGGGACCATCCGTAACCGCTGCGTTTGAGGAAGACCCGCCCATGCTCCTAGCGCACGCCAGCCAGCCTTTCACCGCTCCCACCGACCGCGACATGCTGCCATCGGAGCGGAGAACCTTCGTGCGCACACACCGGACCTGCGTCTTCGGCTATCCCCGACTCCACGACGGGCCGTCGCTCTCGGTGGTCTACTACATGCCCACCGACGACGACGAGCTCCTCGTCTCCACCATGGCCGCCCGTGGCAAGGCCCACGCCGTAGCTCGGAACCCGAAGGTCAGCCTCTGCATTCTCGACGAGCGGTGGCCCTTCACCTACCTGCAGGTGTACGCGGACGCCTCCGTGGACGATGATCCCGAGCTCTCGGTGGACGTGATGATGGCAGTGGCCTGGCGCATGTCGGGCGAGCCGCTCGGAGATGAAGCTCGTCCCGTGGTCGAGGCCATGGCCGGCGAGGAGCACCGGGTCGTCATACGGTGCCGCCCCTATTCCACGTTCGCTCAACCGCCCAGGCACCTGCACCGCAACGACCAGGCTGACCCGATCACTCACTGGGTCTCCGGATCCATTCCCTGGGACGCTCCGGATCCCGCTTAAGACTGGCCCTCGCTTGCCGGTGGCGCAAGACGTCGCAGGTCGTCCAGAACGGCGCTTTTCTTCCGTATCGGAACGACGACCTGGTCGGGCTTTGTCGTCCTGATGGTCACGATGCGCGTCGTCTCGTCCATTCCCACCCAGGAAATCTGACCCAGCGGCACACGCCGAGGATCGGCGCCGGCTTCCAGGAGAAACAGAGCTCTGTCGGTCGTCAACCAGCAGCCGCCAACAGGCAGACGCTCCACGACAGTGATCTCTTCGTCGGGTTCTAGGAGCCCGGCCAGCTGCCGCTCCACTCGCCGCCGCCGTGATCGGGACCAAACGGACATGGCGAGGTCAGGCCTCCACCAGGATCCCGGGTGCTCGCCTGCAAAGTTCCACCATCCGGCGAATCGCCCTATCTCGCGTCCCTGAACGGAACGCCTGGCCCGGCGATCGTCCCAACACCTCTTTGTCAAGCTACGGGGGGAAGTGGCCTCCTCTGCCTAGACAAAGCATCTGTTTGACTAGACATTTATCCTGTTTGCGCTGGATGGGGGGGTCGCCATGACTGAGGGACTCGACGAGCTGATCTCGTCCCTGTACGAGTTGCCCGTTCCTGCCGCCCTCACCGATCTCGGCACGAACAGAGTCGTTGCGGCAAATGACGCTGTCGCTGCCCTTCTCGGGGCCACCGATCAAAACCTTCTCGGCACCGTCGTCACCTCGCGCATCGCCGAGAACGAGCAGGCGGCGACACTGGCGGCAGTGACGGCCTTGGCCCATCACATCGTCGACGGCTACCTGGTTCACCGAACCTTCGTCACGGCCACTGGCGAGGAACTGCGCATGGAGGTCTGGGGAAGGCGGGTGGAGTACGACCACAAGTCGTATGGGATCTGGATACTCCTGCCGGAGGCCTACTCCTCGGATCTCGTTCCCTCCTCGCTGGTGCTGGCCATGACCGATCACGACTGGGTGATCGAGTACATGAGCGCGGACGCCGATCTCCTCGGATCCAAGGGGTCGGAGCTCCGGGGATTCCCGCTCCTGGGCCTGATCCATCCCTCCGGGGCAGCAGCGTTCCTGGAAGCCGCTCGCCGCGTCTCGGAGGACCATCTCACGGTCACCTTCCCCGCTCGCCTCCGCGTGCAAGGGGCGGGATGGGCCGACCGGCAGTGCCTGCTCGTCCGCATGTGCAAGCACCAGCCGCCCCGCCTCGGCGTCGTGATCACGTCCAGAGCGGAGAAGGGCGTCGCCCTTCGGGGTCAGCTGGCCGACGAGCTTCGCCACTGCGCCTTGGAATCGAGGGCCACCCACGCACTGCGAACCCTGCCCACGCTGTCGCTTCTTCCCCAGGGCAGCGAGCTCTCGGCCCGGCAGACGGAAATCGTCAACCACCTCATCGAAGGCAAGAGCGCATCGGACATCGCCAGCCTGATGTACCTCAGCCCAAGCACCGTTCGGAACCACCTGGCCCTGATCTACCGCAAGTTCGGCGTTCACTCCCAGGCCGAGCTCCTCGCCGTCTTGCTACGGGAGACCACCGCAGCTGCCCAGCCAAAGAGAACCACCAACGGGTAGTGCCATTCCGCCACAGTCCGAACCCTGGTTGCGGTCCAGGACCGGGCCAAGCCGGTCGGGCACTTCTTGTAAAACCCCTGGAACGGGGGGCCGGGCGCAGCTATGGTCCTCGCCGGGGAGAGGGGCGGGCGATCGTCGCACTCCTCACCGAGTGATCCAGTGGCGGAATGAACCGCTCGGCACCGCCCGGGGACGCCAAGGGGGTTCCACCATGTATCTCTTCACCCGTAGGGCGAGGCTCGGCACGGAGAAGCTGGCCGAAGCAATGCAATGGGCGGTGACGATCACCGAAAAGGTCAACCAGGTGAGCGTGACGCCGTTCTCGCTGTACAGCACCATCTTCTCGCCCGAGGTCGGCACCCTCTCCTGGTCGACCATCGTCGAGAGCCTGTCCGAGCTGGAGGCGACCGACGCTAAGCTCATGGCCGACGGCGCCTACCTCGACCTCGTCAGCGAGGGAGCGAAGTACCAAGCTGTGGGCAGCATCGTCGACGACACGCTTGCGTCGTTCGTTCTTGCCGACCGTTCCGAATCCGGCTCGCCGGCCTATGCCAACCTCGTGCGCGCCACCCTGGCGCCGGGCGCATTGGCCTCCGGGATCGAGACCGGAGTGGAGATCGCGCAGAAGGCCAAGGCCATCGGTGGCTTGCCGGTGTCGTTCCTCGTGGGCACGACCGGCCCGTACGGAGGCGTGGGGTGGATCACCAGTGCCGACTCGATCGACGAGCTGCAGGCCGCTGGTGAGAAGGTGAATGCCAGCGCCGACTTCCTGCGCTTCGTCGACACCAAGGGGAGCGAAGCGTACCTGCCCGGTTCCGCCACCCAGGTCGTGGTCCGCAAGATCGTGTGACCGGACAGCCTCGGCGAGGCCACGGGCCGGGCCGGAGATTTCCGGCCCGGCCCGTGGCCGGACCGCGCCTTCAGGGTTCGCCGGCCCCGGGTGGTACCGGTCGGGGCCGATCGAAGTGGCTCATTCGTCGGTGAATTGCAGAAAAGGTTGACCGGGGCGGTATTCGACCGGGACGTCCTGAATCACCCTGTAGTGCTGCACCATGACGACGTTGTCCACCTGGCCGTCTTGGTACACGCTGCACAGCGTGAGCTCGCCGGCGTCGTCGAACGCTTCGGCCGGGGACAGCTCGCCTGTTTCGAGCATGGCCAGGAGCGCTAGCGAGCCGGCGCCGACCAAGCAGTAGATGCAGCCCTCACCGTCTTCTCCCACGCCCCGTCCCATCATCAGCCGGTCTCCGCCGTCTTCGAGGGCATAGAGCGTCGAGTTGCCCGAGCCGAAGCAGTAGACGGGAACCTCCTCCTGGCCCGGCTCGACTCGAACGCGCCGGTGCTGCAGGTTTTTCATGGCCAGCTCGACACACGACGCGATCAGGTCCTCGCCGTTCAGGTCGCCACCGGTGTCGGGGTCGCCGACGACTCCGGGGGGTACGAGCTCGTCCGGATCCGTGTCGATCCACGCCGGGGCGGTGAACGGCGGTGCCACACCTGCTTCGCGCGTCCCCGGCGGTCCCGACCCGGGGCCCTCGCCCTCCTCCGGATCGCCGGTCACGGCCGCACCGTACCGCCTTTGCCGGGCCGGCGAGGACGCACATCCCGGGCGACCGTGGTCGTGGTCGAGGTGCACACAAATCCTGTCAGCGAAGCACGCTCGAGATTCCACCATCTCGGCATGCGTCGTCGACCTCCTCGTCGTGATCCAAGGAGGACTGCGATGCGACTCCGAGGATCCGGCATAGTGGTATGCGGACTTTCCCGAGCGCTTCACTCGATTCTTGCAACGCTATCGCCGGGAGCTCGCCCAATCTCCGGCCAAGGAGGCGCTCGCCGATCTGAGAGAACAAGCGGCAAAGGAAAGACGCTGGTGCTCCCGACCGCCACCAAGGATGTCGAGCGCTCCGCCGCCGCCGTCCTGCGTGACGTGCTCGCCGGCCACTGATCCTGCGGGTATGGTGAGCCGCATGGCGCAAAAGTTCTTCGTGGGCGAACTGAAGATCTCGTCGTCGAGCTTCGGGCCCGACGAGCGCATACCCGATCGGTACACGGGTGAGGGCGAAGACTTCTCACCGCCGCTCGAGTGGAACGGGGTGCCGAACGGGACGCAATCGTTCGCCGTGGTGGTCCACGATCCCGATGCTCCCCTGGTGGACGGCTTCACCCACTGGGTGCTCTACGGAATTCCGTCCGAGGTGACGAGACTGGCCGAGGGCACCACGGACTTCGTCGCCGGGAAGAACTCCTTCGGCAACGATGGATACAACGGCCCGGCTCCGCCCCCCGGCCATGGCCTGCACCGCTACTACTTCTGGGTCTACGCCCTCGACAGCCCGTTCGACCTCGCGCCCGGGCTCGATCGTAGGTCGCTGTTCGGCCACATCGAGGACCACGTCATCGAACAGGCTCGGCTGGTCGGCGTCTACCAGCGCTGATCCGTCAGGCCGGCACCGAACCCGCCGGCAGATAGTTCCGTCACACCGGCACGGAGGCCAGGTGCTCGCAGAGGGCGGCTGCAACCTCGTCGGCGGCGGTGGTGGGCAGCCAGTGGCTGTATTCCTCCAAGGCGACGAAGCGGTAGGGGCCGTCGACCCACTGGCCGCAGGCCAGTGCCGCCGTCCGTCCGATGTAGCGGTCGCGACCGCCCCAGATGAACAGCGTCGGCACCTCCACCCGGTCAGGAGCACCGGCTCCGTCGAGGGGCACTGCCCGGTACCAGTTGAGTGGTCCGGTGAGCGCTCGGGGATCGGCGGCACGAGCAGCGAACCGCTGAGCGGTAGGGCGGTCGAGGCCCGAGCGCTCCAGCCCTCGGGCCATCCTGCGGCCGTTGTTCAGCGCGAACATGTGCTCGGGAACCCAGGGGAGCTGGAAGAACAGCACGTAGGAGGAGCGCAGCGCCTGGCCACCTCGCCGAACGGCACGGAGCATTGCTCGTGGGTGGGGAACCGACAGCGCGCACAGGCTGCGGACGCGCTCGGCATGGCGGGCCGCCAGCGCCCAGGCGACTGCCGCTCCCCAGTCGTGGCCGACCACGTCCACGCGCTCGGCGCCGGCCGCGTCGGCCAGCGCCAGCACGTCGGAGACGAGCGCCTCCATGCGGTAGGCACGCCGGTCCGGTGGTGACGCGCCGGGGGAGTAGCCGCGTTGGTCGGGCGCGAGGACACGAAAGCCGTCGCCGAGGAGCTTTTCGGCCAAGGCCGACCACTCGTGACGATCCTCGGGGAAGCCGTGGAGCATCACCACCACGCGCCCGTCGGCCGGGCCACGATCGGTGACCTCGAAGGTGAGCCCGTCATGTTCGAAGGAGCCGAGCACGCCCGCCATCGTGCCAACCTGCGCCCGGTTGTGCGACTACGGTCCGCCGACCGGCGGAGCCTCGGCTGGTGGTGGTCCCTCTGCTGTCGGCGGAGTCTCGGCTGTCGGCCGGGTCTCGGCCGTTGGCGCTTCCGGTTGCGCCGCGGGCTCTCCGGGCGGTGTGCCGGGATACATGGGCCGGCCACCGGCGAGGGGTTCGCCGGGATGGCTCGCCGCCCCGGTGGCGCTCGGGGGCGGGACACCGCCTGAGGTGTGGTGGCCCCAGAAGTGACCGTCCCACCAGCGCCAGCCGGCGGCATTGGCGGGATCGGGATACCACCCGGGCGGCGCCGCCCCGCCGGCGGAGGCCGTCGCCGGTACGTGCTCGCCCCACGCCCGTCGCACGGCCGGGGGCACGACCAGGGCGAAGAAGCCGGCCACGATCAGAAGGGCAAGTGCATCGACCATGCGCCCGTTGGTGGAGGACTGGCACTCGCCGATGAACGCCAGCCGGTCGAGGTTCTCGAGCTCGACCTCGATGCCCGATCCGGACACCTTGGCGCCTGCCCCGATGCTCACCGGGTCGAAGAACGCCTCCATCGCCGACTCCGAGCCCCTGCCAGGGCCGCACGTACCTCCGGCCGCCGGGCGGGGGAGCGGCAGGAAGGCGATCACGAGGGCTCCGGCCACGGCCAGGACGGCCAGGGCGGCGCACACCAAGCGCAGCGTGTGGGACGCCCCCCAGTGTCGGGATCTCCTGCTGTCGGAGAGGGTCATGGCCATCTTGTCTACCCTTTCAGCACCATCAGCCGCCGCCCCGAGCGGCCGTCACCCGCCGCCGAGCCCGCTGATGCGGAAACTCCGGGCGCCGCCACCGCCGCTGAACTGGAAGACGCCGCCGCCACCCTCGAGCGAAACGATTCCGCCCGGGCCGGAGGTGGAGGACCCGGTGGGCACGGGCTCGGACAGGTTGGCCAGGATCACCGACTGTCCGGCGGTCAGCCCCGAGGTGATCTGGGTGAGCTCGTCGCCCATGGCCCCGATGCCCACGACCGTCAGCTTGCTCGTGCCGTTGTCCAGCACGTCCACGAAGTACTCACGACCCAGGGCGTGCACCGCGGACGTGGGGACGGTCAGCACGTCGCGGGCCCCGCCGGTGACGATCGACACCTCGGCGTCGGATCCGTTGTAGAGGCCTTGGGTGCCCGGCGGCAGAGCCACAGTCACCTGGTAGTCGCCGGTTGAGCTCGACGACGAGCTCGACGAGCTCGAGGAGGTGCTCGGCATGTTGCTGATGGCGCTGACCGTGCCGGAGACTGCGTCGGCGTCACCATCGGGGACGACACTGGCGCTGTTGCCCACTTGGACGGCGCTCAAGTCGGTGACGGCGACCTCCCCGATCACGTCGAAGCTCTGGGGACCTTGCACGACGATGTCGGCCGACGTGGAGCCGGCGGATACGTTCTGACCGGCTGTCATGTCGACCTCGGCGACGATCCCCGCCAACGGGGTGGTCAGCTGCGCTTCGTTCAGGGATTGCTGGGCCTCGTCCAGATCCGCCTGCTCGGCGTCGATCGAGGCCTGGTCCGAGGCGATCGTGGCCGGTGTCGCCACGGTGCTGGTCGTGCCGGACCCGCTCGAGCCCGATCCACGGCCTGACTCCGATCCTGACCCCGATCCCTCCAGCGCGGACTGCTCCTCGGAGAGGAGCTTGGCGAGCGACGTCTCGTCCTTGGAGACGGCAGCCAGATCCGACGCCTCCTGCTGCTGATCGCCCAGCACCTGGCTCAGTGCCGCACTGCACTGGGATCCGCTCGAGCCGCCGGATCCGCTCGAGCCCCCGGATCCGCTCGAGCCCCCGGATCCGCTCGAAGCTTGGCAGAGGGAGTTGGCGCTCTGGAGGTCGCTCGCCTCCTGCGTTTCCATGGTGTCCGCTGTGTGCTGATCGGCGACGAGCTGTTGCTGGCCTGCGGCGATCTGACTGGTGAGGTTGCCGGAGCCCGAGCCTCCCGCGCCGTTCGACGAGGACCCGGTCGAAGCCGAACCGGTGGAACCACCACCGGAACCAAGCGACGAGGAGCTGGTCGGCGAATCGCTCGACGAGGGATCGGACGACTCGCTCTCCTCGTCGGAGGTGAGCCTGTCCTGGTCGGCCGACAGGATCGACTGGTCCTGGGAAAGGGCAGCCTGCAGAGCGCTCGAATCGAGGGACGCCAGCACCTGCCCGGCGCTGACCGACTGTCCGGGGGTCACGTCGACGGCGGCGACCTGGCCGGAGACCTGGAAGGCGAGGGTGTCCTCGTCCACCGGCTCGATGGTTCCGGTGAGGTCCAGGGTCTGCTGGACGTCGCCGTATCCGGCTGTCGCCACCTGGTAGCCCGAGCCGGAGGCGGCAACCACCGCCCATGCACCGGCGCCGGCGCCGGCCAGGACGAGCGCCACCAGGCCGGTGAGCACCGGCGTGCGACGCAGGAAGCGCCTCCAGGCCCGGCGGTCAGTCGTTGCTGGCACTGCCCCCGCCACCGCCACCGCCGAAGAATCCGCCTCCGCCGAATCCGCCACCACCACCGCCGAACCCGCCGAAGCACTCGCCGTTGACCGGCTGGCGGATGCTGATCGTGTTGGCGGTGACCGCGCCGGTGGAGCTCGACGACCCGATGGCGGTGACGCACTCGCCGACGCTGAGGTTCGAGGCACTCGCCGATTCGACCTGGCTCACGGTGGTGCTCGACGACGTCGTGATGGTGATGTCGGTCTTCGCGGGCGTGGTTGTGGTGGTGGTGGACTTACTCGACCCGGGCCGGAAGATGGCGCTGTGCTCGGTGCCGCTCACCACGAACCCCGAGGACGACACCGACGATACCTGGCCGAAGGCGGTGGAGAACTGCGGGAAGGTCTCACCCGGGGTCGTGGTCCGCGTCGGGAACGAGCCACCACCGGGGAAGTTGCCCGAGGGGGGCCGGCCGGAGAAGCGGAAGCCCGACCCGCCGGTCCCACCGCTGCCGAAGACGTTGGCGGGGCTGGTGCAGGTCCCGCTCGAGCTGGCGGGCATGATGCTCACCGTCCGCGCCGTGATGGCGCTGCTCGCCGAGCCCGGAGACGACGGCGTGCCACTCACGCTCACGCAGTCGCCGGCGGCCACGGTGCTGAGCGAGCCGGTGACGGTCTGGGTGAAGGTAGTCGACGACGTCCAGTTGACCGTGGTCTGGCCGGTCTCCGGGTTCTGCACCTCCATGGAGGGAGGTGTGAGCGCGGCGATCTCCCCCGAGGCTCCCGGGATCGGCCGGTTGGCCGGCGAGCCGGAACCGGAGTTGGAAGCAGGCTGGCTGGTCGTCGAGGCCGCTGCGCCACCACAGGCGGCGGCCACGAGCGCCACGGCGCCGAGGCCGACGGCCAGCGCCGGGCGGCAGCGGCGGCGGTTCGCTGGGCCGGTCAGTGGGCGGAGAGATCGCATCGGTTCACCTTTGTCGTTCGGATTCGGGGTCATCGGGATTCGGAACGTTCTGGTCGGGCGTTTCATTCGTCTCATTCGCTGCGCAGCGCGTCGATGGGAGCGAGCCGGGCGGCCCGGGTGGCCGGGTAGACGCCGAAGCCGAGCCCGATGGCCATGGCGATGACGATGGCCCCGACGGTGGCCCACACCGACAGCGACATGGGCTGGTTCACCAGGCTCGGGAGCACCTGGGTACCCACGATGCCGAGCACGGCGCCGAGAAGGCCGCCGGACAGTCCGAGTATCGAGGACTCCACCAGGAACTGCCGGCGGATCAGCTTGGGCGTGGCCCCGAGGGCCTTGCGCAACCCGATCTCACGGACCCGCTCGGTTACCGAGACGAGCATGATGTTCATCACGCCGATGCCGCCGACCAGCAGCGAGATGGCGGCGATCCCGGCCAGCAGGACGGTCAGGGTCTTGTCCACCGACGTGGCGGTGGAGAGCAGCTGCTGCTGGGTGGCGATGGTGAAGTCGGCGTCGGCCGGCGTGGTGATGTGGTGCAGCATGAGTAGCTCGTCGTCGGTCTCCTGATAGGCGGCCGTCAGGGTGGACGAGTTGGTCGCCTCGATCAGGATGGAGCTCACCGAGTCACGCGTGGTGCCGCCGAAGATCTGGTCGGCGGCGGTGGAGATGGGCACGATGGCCTCGTCGTCCTGGCTGGAGGTCGCCGAGCTCGAGCTGCCGGACCCGCCCACCGAGTTGAGCTCGCCGATCACGGTCATGGGGATGCCGCCGATGTTCACCGTCTGCCCGACGGGGTCTTCGAAACCGAAGAGCTCCGAGGCGGTGGTGGGGGCCAACACCACCACATCGGCGTGGCCGGCCACGTCCTGGTCGTCGAGGAAACGGCCCTCCACCACGGTCCGGGCCCGCACACTCAGCCAGTCGGCGTCGGTGCCCACCACCGTGGTGGTCCAGTTCGTGGTCCCGGCGGTGAGCACCTCTTCGTCCTGGGTGGTGGGGGCGACGGCGGCGATGGCAGGGGCCACGGTCCTCGAAGCCAGCGCGTCGGCGTCCTGCTCGGTCAGCGTGGTCGCGGATCCGAAGCCACCCCGGATGCCGGACGACGACGTGGAGCTGCCGGGTGACACGGTGAGCAGGTTCGTCCCCAGAGAGGAGATCTCGGAAGACACCTTGGCCTGGGCCCCCTCGCCGAGGCCAACCGTCATGATCACCGCGGCGATCCCGATGAGGATGCCGAGCACCGTGAGGGCCGATCGCATCCGATGGGCACGGATGGCCTCGAGCCCGGTGCGCAGGGTCTCCAAGCCGTTCATCGAGGCGACGCCCCCGAGGGTTGCTCGTCGGGGGCGACGACCCCGTCGTGCATCCGCACCAAGCGTTGGGCTCGCGCCGCCACGTCGGCTTCGTGGGTGATGAGCACCACGGTGCGCCCCGACCGGCGCAGCTCGTCGAAGACGGCCAGGACATCGGCGCTCGACAACGAGTCGAGGTTCCCGGTGGGCTCGTCGGCCAGCACCAGGTCGGGGTCGGTGACGAGAGCCCGGGCGATGGCCACCTTCTGCTGCTGGCCGCCGGAGAGCTCGCCCGGACGGTGCTCGAGGCGGTCGCCCATGCCCACCCGCTCCAGGGCGGCGGTGGCCCGGGCGCGACGTTCAGCTCGGTCGACCCCGGCATAGAGCAGCGGCAGCTCCACGTTGCGCTGGGCCGTCATGGAGGCCAGCAGGTTGAACTGCTGGAAGACGAATCCGATCCGCCGGTTGCGGACGTGGGCCAGCTCGTCCTCGTCCATGTGCCCGACGTCCTCGCCGGCCAGCCGGTAGAGGCCGGAGGTGGCGACGTCCAGGCAGCCGATGATGTGCATCAACGTCGACTTGCCCGACCCCGACGGGCCCATCACGGCCACGTACTCCCCCTGGTCGATCGTCAAGGTGACGCCTCGGAGGGCTTCGACGGCGAGGGACCCGGTGCGGTAGGTCTTGCGGACGTCTCGCAGTTCGATGACGGGTGTCCGGGCGGCCAGGAGCCGAGTGGCGTCGAACTGCTGGGTGTCCTCCATGGGAGGGGAGATCCCGCTCATTGCTCAGCCACCCGGAGAGATCACGCCGCCCCCGCCGCCGAAGAACCCGCCGCCCCCGAAGCCGCCGCCTCTGAAGCTGCCTCCGCCGGGGAACTCGAACCCGCCGGTGCCCGACCTCCCGGTCGTCGAACGCACGAAGGTCTCCACCACCTGGTCTCCGGCCACCAGCCCGGAGGTGATCTGGGCCTCGCCTCCGGAGCTGATGCCCACCGTCACGGGCTGCATCACGTCCCTGCCGTTCTGCACCATCTCGACCTCGGTGCCGCCGTTCTCGTAGCGCAGGGCGGCGGTGGGGACGGTCAGGACGTCGCTCAGCTGCTTGACGACGATGGTCAGATCGGCCGTCAGTCCGGTGTACAGGCCGCTCGGGTCGCCGGTGACGTCGACGGTGACGGGGAAGCTGGCCACCCCGGACGACGAGCTGGCGATGAGCCCGATGGAGCCGACCGTGCCGTAGACGGTGGTGTCGGATCCCTCGGGGACGATGTCGGCCTGGTCACCTTGCTCGATCTCGCCGATGGAGGAGTCGTCGACCGAGGCGTCGACCAGCCAGGAGCTGGTGTCCACGATCACGATCTGGTCGCCGGAGCTCGAGCTGCTCGAGCCGTTGGTGCCCGACGAGGTGGCGCCGCTGTCGGCCTCGGCGAAGCTGCTGCTGTTCGAAGTGCCGCTGTTGCCGGTGTTGCCGCCGGTGCCTCCGGTGCCGCTCACCTGCTGTCCGACCGCCAGGTTCACCTCGGCCACCTCGCCGGCGATGGGGGCGGTCAAGGTGGCGTCGTTCAGGGAGTCCTGCGCGCTCGTCACGGCGCTCTTGGCGGCGGTCACGGCGGCCTGGTCGGCGGTGAGCTCCTCGCCGGGGGCGCCCGAGGAGGTGTCGCTCGACAGCTTGCTCTCGTCGGAGTCCAAGGTGGCCTCGGCGGCATCCAGGTCGGCCTGCAGGGCGCTCGGGTCGACCGTGGCCAG
Source organism: Acidimicrobiales bacterium (assembly GCA_035319705.1). GTDB lineage: Bacteria > Actinomycetota > Acidimicrobiia > Acidimicrobiales > UBA8190 > UBA8190. The sequence continues at coordinate 13,640 of DATHCF010000241.1, forward strand.
GGTCTGCCCGGCGCTGACCGTCTGACCCACGCTGACGTCGACCGCGGTGACCTGACCCGCCACGGCGAAATCGACGTCGGCCTGGCTGGCCGGCTCGATGGTCCCGGTCGCCGACGCCGTCTGCGACACCGTGCCGTAGGAGGCGGTGACCACAGTGGTCGTGGTGGCGGGGGCCGCCGATGAGCTCGTGGCCAGCCAAGTGCCCACACCGGCACCTGCGGCCAGCACCACGGCGACGGGGACGAGGACGCGCTTGCGGTGCAGCCATCGCCAGCTCGGCACCCTCACACTTCCTCCATGTTCGATCTTCTTCTCTGTGGTGGCGTCGCGCTGCCCCGGACGCGAGTGCTCCTAGAGCATTGTGGGTTGGGCCCCTGTGGGGGCGCCAAGGACAAGCTGTGGCCTTCCTGTGGGCTACGTACGCCCCTGAGCTGGGAGTTCGTACCCGGGCTCGTCAAGCGGGCGTTGCATGTGACGGCGATGGCGCCAGGCGACCAGCAGGGCCTCCACCGGGTCGTCGCTGTGGCCGAAGTTCGCTCCACAGACCCGGCACGACACCTCACGGCGGACACCGACTCCAACCTGCGGCTCACGCAAGGGCGGGTCGAACCGGACCCACCGCCACAGCCGCGGATGGGTGGCCGGCGCGCCTGTCGGTCGCCACACCGGCGTCCGGGTCGTGTCGGTGAGGCGCACGCCGTACAGCAAAGACGGTTCAGCTGTTCAAAGCCTGAGAGCCGGCCGTGACGGCGCTGTGGCCGTTGCCCCTGATCCCGTCAGCTCGTCACCGTCCGACCGTGCGGCGAAATGGCGTACCAGAGGCCGCCGAAGTTGTCCAAGCCCTCGCCGGTGGCGATGCCGGGACGGTTGTCGCCCACCCACCGGTACAGGGGCCAGTGGTCGTAGGTGATCTGAAAGCTCCCGTCGCTGCGACGGACGATGCCGAGGAGCGAGGCTTCGACGCCCTTTCCGGCGCGAGGCGCCGAGATCCCGTCGGGCAGCAGCAGCGGCGGCCACGCCGCGGCGCAGGGTCCGCTACAGGTGGGATCCGACTGGTGATCGGGCTCGAACAGATACAGCGTGTATCCCTGGCCGTCCACCACGACGGTCCCCACGCCCGACACCGCCGCGGCTTGCAGCTCGTAGGCGGGAGCAGCCGGGCTCGAGGACGAACAGCCGGCCAGCACCGACCCGGCGAGCACCGACCCGGCCAGCACCGACCCGGCCAGGACCCACCCGGCCGCCGCCATCCCCGCCCTCGTCGAACGGGCACCGGACACGGTGCAGGTTCTACTTCTCCTGACGGCGCAACCGGACCGCGACGGCCCGGGGGACGTAACCTCGGCCTCCGAGCCGCATGGCCGCCGGCACCCGCGCCGGGCCAGGCCGAGCCTCGCCGCACGAAGGGAGCACCGCATGGCCGAAGTGGCCGACATGACGGGCAAGACGGTGATCGTGACCGGAGCCAACTCCGGCATCGGCCTCGAGACGGCGTTGGCACTGGCACGGGCCGGGGCCCGGGTGGCGATCACCGCCCGCCACGCCGGGCGCGGCCAGGCGGCGATGGAGGATCTTCGCCGCCGGTCCGGCTCGGAATCGGTCGAGCTGGTGGTGTTCGACCTCGGGGAGCTGGCGTCCGTGCGCGCCGGGGCCGAGGAGATCCTCCGACGCCTCGAGCGCATCGACGTCCTGGTGAACAACGCCGGAATCGTGCTGTCGGACCGGAGGGCGACGCCCGACGGGATCGAAGCCACCTTCGCCGTCAACCACCTCGGTCCGTTCCTCCTCACCCAGCTGCTGCTCGAACGCCTGAAGGCCAGCGCGCCGGCTCGCATCGTCAACGTGGCGTCGACCGCCCACAAGGGGGCGAGGCGTGGTCTGGACTTCGGCGACCTGCAGTCGGAGCGCCGGTACTCGGCCATGTCCGTCTACGCCAAGTCGAAGCTGGCCAACATCTACTTCACCATCGAGCTGGCGCGGCGCCTGGCCGGCACCGGGGTCACGGCCAACTGCCTGCATCCGGGCACGGTGGCCACCGGCTACGGCCGCGATGGCGATACCCACGGTGTGCTGACCTTCGGGCTCAAGCTCATCAAACCGGTCATCCTCACCGCCGCCCAAGGAGCGCGGACCTCGGTGTACCTGGCCTCGTCCCCCGCCGTGGAGGGCGTGTCGGGTGAGTACTTCATCCGCTGCCGCCAGCGACGGCCGTCGAAGGTGGCGGGCGATCCCGAGGAGGCACTGCGGTTGTGGGAGGCAAGCGAGAAGCTGATTGCCGAGCGATTGCCGGCTTGAACCCGGTTCGGCTCGAACCGGGTTCCCGACCGGGCGCGTCCCCCGCCTTCCGGTGAGCCGGTCGTCCGGCCCGCCGGACGGCCATGCCCTGTGGAGAAGGCTGTGGAGGGCGCCGAGCCGCCGGTCACAGCCTCGAGCAGGCACCGTCCGAGCCGTTTCGGACGCCGGATGGCGCGGATTCCCAACGCTCTGACACGCGGTGGTGACACGGCGGTGAGCGCCGGGTGACACGCACATGAACCGGCCGTGACCGGCCGGTGAAACACGCCCGGAAATGGCCGGAGGACCTGTGGATGAGCTACGCGCGCCCGCCTGCCCAGGTCCACGGGTAGTCGTCGTCGGAGACCTGGCGGGCCGCCGCGCTCAACCCGAGGGGCCGAAAGGTGTCCAGCATGACGGCCAGCTCCTCGGTGCGCTCGGCGCC
>DATHCF010000242.1:0-14111 GCA_035319705.1 Acidimicrobiales bacterium
CGTAGCTCACGAGCTTGTAGACGGAGTCGAGGTACGGCGCATCCGCCGACACCCCGACCCGTGTCCCGAGCCCGGCAGCGTCCACCGGAGCTCCCGAAGCGACCAGCGCCGCCAGCTCGTACTCGTCGAGCCCGCCGGAGACGAAGATGCGCACCTCCTGCAGCCCCGAGGTGTCCAGGATCTGGCGCGCCGCCCGCGACAGCGCCGCCATGTCGCCGCTGTCGAGGCGGATCCCGGCGCGCTGTTCCAGCCCGAGACGGCGGACCACCTCCGCCGCCCGGCGCACTCCTTCGAGGGTGTCGTAGGTGTCGACCAGGAACGTGGCCCGGTCGGGAAGGTCGGCGGCAAAGGCCTCGAAGGCCTCGGCCTCGGTGGGAAACGCCTCGATGTAGCTGTGGGCCATGGTACCCATGGGTTGCAGGCCGAAGCGGCGCGCCGCCTCCACGTTGCTCGTCCCGGCAAAACCGACCATGGCCGCCACCCGTGCCGCCGCCATGGCGGCGTCCACCCCGTGGGTGCGACGGAAGCCGAACTCCACCAGCTCGACATGTCCGCCGACCAAGCGGCATCGCGCCGCCTTGGAGGCCAGCATCGTCTGTACGGTGATCTGGTTGAGGAGGAAGGTCTCGGCGAGCTGCGCCTCGGCAATAGGGGCGGTCACCTCGAGCAGAGGCTCCCCGGCGAAGAGGATCCGGCCCTCGGGGACGGCCCACACCTCTCCGGTGAAGCGCAGACGGCCGAGTGCGGAGACGTCCTGCGCCGCGAATCCGAGCCGGTGCAGGTAGGCGAGGTCCTCGTCGTCGAAGGCCAGGTCCTCGAGCCACTCGAGGCAGCTCTCCAATCCGGCCGCCACCAGAAATCCACGCTCGGGAGGAAGCTCCCGGACGAACAGGCTGAAGGTGGCCGGCGCGTCCATGCTGCGGCGCAGATAGCTGGCCGCCATGTTGAGCTCGTAGTAGTCGGTGAGCAGCGCTCGCCCCATCGGCCCAGCTTGCCGCCCCCGGGTGGCGCCGACCAAGCGGCATGGCCTACAGGGGGATGGCCGTCTTCCAGACGCGGCGCATCTCGCCGGAGAGCACGGCGGCGACATCCTCTGCTTCCTCGGGGACGAGCTCCCTCACCGCTCCGAGGACCGACTCCACCACGGTGCGCCGGGTCTCCGGGGCCACCATCGGCAGCGCCGCCACCGAGAACTCCTCGAGGTGACGAAGCGGCCGGCGCTCCACCCATACGCTCGAATCGGCGAGCGCCCGCACGTCAGCGGGCAGATGGCCGAGCACGTGCCGGCGCTCACCGGCGGGGAGGATGTCGACGAAGGTGGAGAGGATGGACCGGGCGGCGGCCCGCTCCGTGCCCGGCGTCGCTCCCCCACCGTGGGCAGCCGCCAGCAGCCGGTGCATGGCCTCGGACTGGGGATGCCTGGCCGCACCTTCCGAAGGCCGGGTGTCGCCGGCGGTGAGGCCGACGCGCAGCCTCGAGTCCACGTGACGGACACCGGGAACCATGGCCACGGCGACCTCCACCTCCGCCGCGTGCTCGGCCGTGTCGACCTCGCCATGGAGGATCACGTCGTGCCCTTGCGCCATGACGTGCACGTGGGGGATGTCCAGGCGGTGCTCGACGGCGCCGATCTCCGAACGCACCCGGTCAGCCAGCACGGCGCCGGTGACCGCCAGGTCCGGGTGACGACCGGACAGACGGTAGCGCAGACCCTCGAGACGGCCGAGCTCGTATCGGGCCTGGCGGATGGTTACCCCCAAGGCGGCGCTCATCTGCTGTCGTCCCCAGCGACTGCGCGCCAGCATGGCGATGCCCAGCCCCAGCCCGATGGCGCCCAGGCGACGGCGCGTCCGGTTCCTGCGTCTTCGGGCCTTCGCCCTTCGGCCACTGGCGGCGTCGATCCGTGCCATGTCGAGGTCCAGGTGGCTGCCATGTCTCATGGTGCACGCTCCTCTCGGTCCGTCAGTTCTCGGGTCCGTCAGTCCCCCGGCCAGGACATCTCGCGCTCGAGGGCCTCGCCGGTGTCGGTGGCCGTCGGCGGCAGGGCCAGCAACCGGTTGACCGTCTCGTCCATCTCGGCCAGCACGCGACGACGGTCCTGCAGGGTCGACCGGTAACCGGCGTTGTCGGTGGCGGCGATCTCGTGCGTGAGCTCACGCAAGGTGGAATGCAGTACGCCCTGCAGCTCTTCGGCCTGTTCGTTGGTGAGCACCAGGATCACGACGCCTCCTTTTCGGTCAGTCGGGACGTTGCCTCCCGCGGCGCGATGCCGAGACGTGCTTCGACGGCCAGGACCCGGCGGGTGGTGGCCAGGACGGTGTCGGGGTTGAGGCTCATGGAGTCAATGCCCAGCTCCACGAGGTACTCCGCCATCTCCGGGTAGTCCGACGGCGCCTGCCCGCACAGCCCGGAGTGGATCCGGTTGCGGCGGCAGCCCTCCACCGCCAGCCGGATCATCTGCTTGACTCCCTCGTCGCGCTCGTCGTAGTCGAAGGCCACCAGTTCGCTGTCGCGGTCGACCCCCAGGGTCAGCTGGGTGAGGTCGTTGGAGCCGATGGAGAACCCGTCGAACAGCTCGGAGAAACGATCCACCAGCACGACGTTGTTGGGGATCTCGCACATGGCGTACACCTCGAGCCCGTCCTCTCCTCGTCGCAGCCCGAGCTCGGCCATGCGCTCAAGCACCTGGCGGGCCTCGGCCACGCGCCGCACGAAGGGGATCATGAGCACCACGTTGTCGAGCCCCATCTCCACTCGGACCCGGCGCATGGCGGCGCATTCCAGGGCGAAGCCCTCGGCGTAGGCGGGATGGGCGTAGCGCGACGCGCCACGGAAGCCGATCATCGGATTCTCCTCGTGCGGCTCGAAGTCGGCCCCGCCGAGGAGGCTGGCGTACTCGTTCGTCTTGAAGTCCGACATCCGCACCACCACCGGCTTGGGCCAGAAAGCCGCGGCGATGGTGCCGATCCCCTCGGCCAGACGCTCCACGAAGAACTGCTCGCCACTGGCCCAGCCCCGGGTGAGTTGCTCGATCTGCCTGCGCACGTCGGGGTCGCGCACCTGGTCGGGATGGAGCAGCGCCAGCGGGTGGGCCTTGATCCACTCGCTCACGATGAACTCCATGCGGGCCAGGCCCACGCCGTCGTTGGGCAGGAAGGACGTGGTGAAGGCCACGTCGGGGTTGGCCAGGTTGACCATGATGCGGGTGGCCGGCCTAGCCATCTGGTCCACCTCGGTCCGTTCCAGTTCGAAGGGCTGCCGCCCGGAGTAGACGCGGCCGGTCTCACCCTCTGCGCACGACACGGTGACGTCCGCCCCGCCGGCCAGGCGGACAGTGGCGTCGCCGGTGCCCACCACGGCGGGGATCCCCAGCTCCCGGGCCACGATGGCGGCGTGACAGGTCCGCCCGCCGCGGTTGGTCACGATGGCGGCCGCTGTCTTCATCACCGGTTCCCAGTCCGGTGTGGTGGTGTCGGCCACCAGCACCTCGCCCGGCCGGAAGTCACGGAGCCCGGCGGCGGAGTCGATACGGCGCGCCGCCCCGACCGCCACCTTCTCGCCCACGGCCCGCCCTTCGACCAGCACCGTGCCGCCCGGCTCCACCAGGTAGCGCTCGATGACCGCCGTCTGTCGCTGGGACCCGCCGGTCTCCGGGCGGGCCTGCACGAGGTACAACAGACCGTCTGTTCCGTCCTTGGCCCACTCCATGTCCATGGGCATGCCGTAGTGGTCCTCGATGGCCATGGCGTAGCCGGCCAGCTCGAGCACCTCGGCATCGGCCAGGCAGAACTGCACCCGGTCGGCTTTGGGCGTGGGCACGTTGCGGGTGGTGTGCTTCGTCTCGCCCTCGACGAAGACCATCTTGACCGCCTTGTCCCCGAGCAGCCGGCGCAACACGGCCCGGTGGCCGAGCCGGAAGGTGGGTTTGTGCACCAGGAACTCGTCGGGGTCGACGGCCCCCTGCACCACGTTCTCGCCGAGGCCGTAGGAGCCGGTGACGAGGACCACGTCGCGAAAGCCCGTCTCGGGATCGAGGCTGAACATCACGCCCGCCGAGGCCAGATCCGAACGGACCATCTTCATGACGCCGATGGACAGCGCCGTCTTGAAGTGGTCGAAGCCCTGGTCCACGCGGTAGTGGATGGCTCGGTCGAGGAACAGGCTGGCGAAACATCGCCGGCAGGCATCGAGCAGGGCGTTGTCGCCGCGCACGTTCAGATACGTCTCGTGCTGGCCGGCGAAACTGGCGTTGGGCAGGTCCTCGGCCGTCCCCGAGCTGCGCACCGCCAAGCTCACGTCCTCGCCGTACTGCCGGCGCAGGGCCTGGTATCCGTCGAGGGTCTCGGCCGACACCTCGGCAGGCAGGCCCGCCCCGTAGACGATCTCGCGGGCGCGCCGGCCACGCCGGGCCAGATCGGCCACGTCGGACACGTCGAGGCCGTCGAGCGCCTCGTGCAGCGCCGGCCATGCCCCCGCCTCGTCCAGCATGGCCCGGTAGGCATCGGCGGTGACGGCGAAGCCGTTGGGCACCCGCACCCCGGCGCCCTGCAGCTTGACCACCATCTCACCGAGCGACGCGTTCTTGCCCCCCACCAGCGGGACGTCGCCGATGCCAATCTCGGAGAACCACCGCACGAACTGCCGGTCGTCACGCTGTGTCACCTGCGCCCCTCCTGTGCGGCGCTCGCCTCGTATCTCCGAGCACGGTCCGCTCGGCACGGCGCTCGCGCTCGCGTCCCTCGATTTCCAGGCTCCGGCATCCACCCGGTTGCCACCAGGGGCCAAATCCCCTACCGAGGACCCATCGCCGAGCGCCCTTGGTGGCCACCGGCGTGCGCCACCGATATACGCCCGCCGCCCACTCAACCGGTCGCCGGCGACAGCGGCCCCTCGAAATTCGCAGGGCCACGGCCGCCGCGGAAACTCGCCGTCCGTCGTCCACCGTCGAGCACCATCACCTCGTCGACTTGAGTGGCGACCTCCAGGTCGTGGGTCACCACCACCGTGGTACGCCCTTCGGCTGCCCCCAGTAACTCGCCCAACAACGCTCCTGAGGACGCCGGGTCGACATGCGCAGTGGGCTCGTCGAGGAGCACGACCCGGCTACCGGCCAACACCGACCGGGCCAAGCTCAGGCGCTGGCGCTCTCCGGCGCTCAGATGCCGCCCACCCGCGCCGACCCGAGTGTCGAGGCCGTCCGGCAACGACGCCAGCCAAGAGCCGAGGCCGACACGCCGAAGTGCATGGGCGCACTCCACGGCGGTGGCCTCGCTGCGGGCCAGGCGCAGGTTTTCGGCGACCGAGGCAGAGAAGACGTGCGCCTCCTCCCCCGTCCACCCGACACACTCCGCCAAGGTCGAGCGTCCCACCGCCGAGACGTCGACGTCCCCGATGACGGCACGGCCGCGGCGGCATTCGAGAAAGCGCAACCAGGCATAGAGCGCGCTCGTCTTTCCCGCGCCACTCCGGCCGACCAGCGCCACATGGCTCCCCGCCGGCACCTCGAAGGACACACCGTCGAGCACCAGCGAACCGTCGGCTCCCACCACCTCGGCATCCTCGAGGCAGGCGGAGAGGGGGCCGGGACCCGGGGCGACCTCGACATCCGTTCGATCGCCTGCGGGAGCCGGCATGTCACTCAACACCCGCAGACGGCCAGCCGCTGCTCGCCCCGAGGCGGTGTCGGCCAACACGGCGGGAAGCCCGGTGATCTGGTCGAGACACGCCATGGCGGCGAAGACCACCACGGCCAGCTCCACCCCGGACAGGTGGTCGGGACCTTGGACCGCCAGCCCGACCCCCACCAGAGCCATGAGTACGGCCCCGGCGCTCCACGTCGCCGCCGCTCGTCCGAGCCCACCCACCAGGCCGAGCCTTCGGGCGTCGGACACCGAACGCCGACGAACCGAAGCGAGCTGGGCTTCGACGAGGTCCTGGCGTCCGTAGGCCACGAGTTCCCTGGCGCCGGCCATGGCCTCGACCACTGCTCCGGTCAACTCGGCGCGCCGCCCGGCTGCCCGGGCCAGCACACCATCGCTCGACCGGCCGACGAGGAGCGCCAGGAGGACCACCACCACCGATCCCAGGGCGAGCATGCCGGCGAGCACCGGGGACAACAGCAGTGCCACCAGCACTCCCGACATAACGCTGGCCAGCACGTCCACTGCTGCCGTAACCGCCTGGGACAGCGCTTGGGCGATTTCCTCGGTGTCTGCCACGAAGGCGCTCAACACGTCGCCGCGGTGGCGCCCGGGTAGCCGTCCTGGGACCAGCGGCTCGAGCTGGTCGTACAGCCGGAGGCGCAGCGTTCCCAGCGCGCTGAGGCTCACATCGTGCACGCTGACGCGCTGAAGGTAGCGAAACACCCCACGTCCTAGAGCGAAGGCTTGCACCGCGCCCACCGCCACGCTGATCACGAACAGCGGCGGACGGCCGGCGGCCCGGGTGATCAACCATCCGGAGGTGGCCAGCAATCCGACGCCGCAGGCAGAGGTCAACAGCCCCCACGTCACCGACGGCAGCAGGCCGCGACCCGAGACCAATGCCGCTGTGGGCGCGGCGCTTCGGCGGATCATGCCGGTAGCTCCACGGCACCGAGCTGCCCGGCCGGGAACGGCGACGTCCCGGCCACGGCGGTCGTCGACGACATGTCGGCCACCACACGCCCGCCATCGAGGGTGACCACCCGATCGGCCAGCGCCAGCACCGCTGGTCGATGGGTGACCACCAAGGCACTCCGACCACGGAGCAGGTTCGCCAGTTCGCCCACCACCGCTGCTTCGGTGCCGGCGTCGAGGTGGACGGTGGGCTCGTCGAGCAAGTACAGCGAAGCCGGGTGCAGGACGATGCGGGCAAGCGCGATGCGCTGGCGCTCTCCCGCCGACAACACGCGGCCACCCTCACCGACGCAAGTAGGCAGCCCGTCGTCGAGCCCGTCGAGCAGCTCACGGCCACCGACTGCCGCCAGCGCCTCGACCAGGGCAGCGTCGTCTGCTGTCGGATCGGCCAGCCGGAGGTTGTCTGCCACCGTGCCGGCCAGCAAGGTGGGGTGTTCGGGCAGGTAGGCGATGCGCCGGCGCCACTGGCGTATGTCCAGCTGGCCGAGGCTCCGGCCGTCGGCCACAACGGTGCCGGACGTGGCGGTGGTGAAGCCGAGGACCAGCGACAGCACGCTCGACTTGCCGGCGCCGTTGGGCCCGACCAGGGCGACCGTCTCTCCCGCCCGTACCTCGAGGTCGAGACCGTCGAGCACGGCACGACTTCGGCCGGGCACCGACAGCCGCACTCCGCTCAAGGCCAGCGCCGGGCTCGCCGGGCTCGCCGGGCTCCGTCTACGCGACGATGGAGCCGTCGTCGTCCGGGCGGCGGCGGAGGCTCGACCATCTGTCCGGTTGCCGACATCGTCGAGCACCCGCATCACCGAGTCCAGCGCGGCCAGTCCCTCGGTGCTCTGGTGGAATTCGGCGCTCGCCCGCCGCAGCGGCAGGAACACCTCCGGGGCGACGATCAGCACGGCGAGCGCGGCACCCAGTGACACCGCCCCGTGCAGGAGCCGCAGGCCGAGCGGCACCGCCACCAGGGCCACCGACACCGAGGCCAGCTCGTCGAGGACCAGAGCCGACAGAAAGGCGACCCTCAGCGTGTCCATGGTGGCCCGGCGCAAGGCTTCGCCGGCTTGCTCGATGCGGTCGCGTTGGCGCCGGCTGCGGCCGAAGGCCTTCAGCACGGCCATCCCGGTGAACACGTCGAGCACTTGGCGGCCGAAGTCCTCGACCTGCGCCCAGCGCCGGGCGGCCAGCTGGCTGCTCGCCCTGCCCACCAGAGCGCCGAACACCGGGAACAGGGCCACTCCGACGGCGATGACCAGAGCCGACACCCAGTCGATGACCCCCAACGCGCACACCAGTGCCAGCGGCGCCAGGGCGGCGAGTACCAGGTCGGGGAGACACTTGCCGACGTAGGAGTCCAGCGCGTCGATGCCGGGACCGGCGAGGACTGCCATCTCGCCGGTGCCGTCTCCGGCACCGGGTCCGCGCTCGAGCAGCGAGCCCAGCAATCTGCTTCGCAGCTCGGCCTGGGTCCACACCGCCGACAGGCGGCCGAGCAGCTCGGCGGCCCAACCGCACAGTCCACGGATGACGACGCCGACGGCCAGCCATGCGAATGCCGAGGCGCGATCGACGTGAGCGGAACCCGACACCGCGCTGGTCAGCAACGCGGCGAGGGCCAAGGCCTGCACCACCACGGCGACGGTGGAGAGGAGGCCGACCGCCACCGAGGCCGACAGGGCCCACCGCAGCAGTGGGAGACGGCGCACCAGCCGTCCGGCGGCCGGGGCCGGCCGCATGGAGCTCAGGAGCCCGGCGCGCCCGGCGGCATGGCGACCGGGCCGCCTGGCGCTAACGGCGTCGCCGCCGCACGGCGCAGTGCTGGGCCCCAACCCCAAGAAGACGCCTGCGTCCCCGGTGGCGCCGTCAGTCGCTGGCGGAACACCCAGTAGGTCCAGCCCTGGTAGGCGAGGACGATGGGGGCGAAGACGGCCGCCACGATCGTCATCACCACCAAGGTGTTGTGCTGCGATGCCGCCTGTCCGATGAGCACGCCACCTCTGGCGGCGGCGTTGGAGGCCGGGATCACGGCCGGGAACATGCGGGCGAACACCGCCCCCATGGCCAGGAGGATGCCGGTCCCGGTGGCGCCGAAGGCCACGCCGGTGTGGCCGGCCGAAACCGACAGTCCCGCCACCACGAGCGCGGCCAAGGCCACCAGGGCCAGCGTCAGCGGAATCCCCACCGGGAGCTGCCCCGGCACCGGCGGGCGGCCCGCTTCGCCCAACCAGGCAACGAGCCCGGCGACGAGCACGACCGAGCCCAGCGCGCACCAGCGCGCCGCCGACTTGGCGCGTGCCGAGAGCTCGCCGGTGGTCTTGAGCGAGAGAAACAGCGACCCGTGCAGGCTGAAGACGGCCAGGCTGGCCAGTCCGCCGACGATGGCGATGGGGTGCACGGCCCCGAGCAGCCCGCCGGTGTAGCCCTTCGACGACAGCGGCACGCCGTGCACGAAGTCGGTGAATGCCGCGCCCCACACGATGGCGGGGATGAGGCTTCCCACGAAGTTGGCCACGTCCCAGGCCAGACGCCAGCGAGGGGAGTCCACCTTGGCCCGGAATTCGAACGACACGCCGCGCACGATGAGCGCCAGGAGGATCAGGAACAGCACGAGGTAGAAGCCACTGAAGAGGTCCGCGTACCACAGCGGGAAGGCGGCGAAGGTGGCGCCGCCGGCGGTGAGCAGCCACACCTCGTTGCCGTCCCACACCGGCCCGATGGTGTTGAGCGACAGGCGCAGGTCGGTCTCCCCCCGGCTCACGAAGGGCCGGACGATGCACACGCCGAAGTCGAAGCCCTCGAGGAACAGGTACCCGGCCCAAAGCAGGCCGATGAGGGCGAACCAGGTGGTGTTGAGCGGGGCGAAGGCCATGGCGTCTCCTAAGGCGCTGGTCTCAGTAGACGAGGCTGGGCACGGTGCCCGGCGCAGCTGCCGGTTCCATCTCCGGCTCGTCCAGGGGGTGCATGGCGTAGCGGCGCATCAGGACGAAGTCAACGGCTCCGAGCACGCTGTAGACCAGGATGAAGACGATCAAGGTGGCGAGCACGTCGGCGGCGGGAACCGACGACACGCCCTTGGCCGTGGTCAAAAGGCCGTAGACGATCCAGGGCTGGCGTCCGGCCTCGGTGAAGATCCATCCGCTGGTGTTGGCGATGAACGGCAGGACGATGCCGATCAGGGCCAGTCTCCGGAACCAGCGCCTCTCCAGCATCTTGCGGCGCCGCAGTGCCCACACCGCGAAGGCCGACAGCACGATGAGCAGGATGCCGGCTCCCACCATGGCCCGGAACGACCAGTAGGTCAGCCAGATCACCGGGACGTAGCTGCCCGCCCCGTACCTGGCCGCTTCCTTGGCCTGCACCTGGTTGATGCCCTGGACCTGACCGTTCCACGACAGGTCGGCGATGAGCGAGAGCACGTGCGGCACCCGGATCTGGAAGACGGGCTTGCCCTTCAGGTTGCCGATGGTGAGCAGGGAGAAGCTGGCGCCTTTGGCCGTGTTGTACAGCGCCTCGGCCGACGCCATCTTCATCGGCTGCTGGCTGTCCATGAGCCGGGCCTGGGAGTCTCCGGCCACCGACGTGAGCAGCACCGCCGCCAGGGTGAAACCGGCGGCGAACTTGGCCGTCCGCACGAACCAGGCCCGATGTTCCTCGTTGGCCCGGTCCTTATGCGCGCGCCAAACCGAGATGCCCAGCACCAGGGCGCCACCGGTGGCGAAGGCGGCCAAGATGGTGTGGGCGAAGGATCCCCACAGCGTCGAGTTGCCGAGGATGTCCCAGAAGTTGGTGAGAACGGCCTGGCCGTGAACGACCCTGTAGCCGACTGGGTGCTGCATCCAGGTATTGGCGGCCAGGATGAACAGAGCCGACAGCATGGTACCGATGCTCACCGCCCATATCGAGGCCAGGTGCAGCCGCGGCGACAGCCGTCCTCGTCCGAATATCCACACGCCGACAAAGGTCGACTCGAGGAAGAACGCCAGCAGCGCCTCCATGGCCAAGGGTGCGCCGAAGATGTTGCCCACGAAAATGGAGTAGGCCGACCAGTTGAGGCCGAACTCGAACTCGAGCACGATGCCGGTGACCACCCCGACGGCCAGATTGATGAGGAACAGGCGCCCGAAGAAGCGAGTGAGCTTGTCCCATCCTTCGTCGCCGCGCCGGTAGGCGAGCGTCTGCATGATGGCCACCATGAACCCGAGGCCGATGGTGACCGGAACGAAGAAGAAGTGGAACACGGTGACAATGGCGAACTGCCAGCGCGACAGGATCAACGTCATTGCCGATCACGGTAGGAAAGGGTCCGTCGCAGCTGACAGGGTCGAAGGTCCCCGCCCATACCGGTCGGTCGGCCGAAGTCCGCCGCGGAGACTCCGGGTGCGCCAGGGTCGTCCGGCCACGCTGCGCGACGGCGGCACTAGCGTGGGTCGGCTGTGCCCAAGCCCGCCATCTCCTCCCCCGGCCCGGTACCGGCCGCCGCCTCCGGTACGGCCGCCTCCACCACGGCCGCGCCGGGTAAGGCCGCGCAGAGCGCGCTCGTCCACGCCCGGGAGCTGACCAAGCGCTTCGGCTCGTTCACGGCGGTGGACGGCGTGGACTTCGACATCGCCTCCGGCGAGTCGTTCGGGTTCCTCGGGCCCAACGGGGCCGGGAAGACCTCGACCATGCGCATGGTCTCGTGCATGTCGCCCGTGACCTCCGGGACGCTGCGGGTGTTCGGGCTCGACCCGGAGACCCACGGTGCCGAGATCCGAAGCCGTATCGGCCTGGTGCCGCAGGAGGACACCCTCGACCTCCAGCTGACCGTGTTGGACAACCTGCTGGTGTACGGCCGGTACTTCGACATCTCCCGACGCGAGGTGCGCCGGCGTGCCGAGCAGCTGCTCCAGTTCATCCAGCTGGCCGAGCGCGCCCAGGACCTGGTGGAGCCGCTGTCGGGAGGGATGAAGCGCCGGCTCACCATCGCCCGGGCCCTCATCTCCGAGCCCGACCTGCTCATCCTGGACGAACCCACCACCGGGCTCGACCCGCAGGCCCGCCACCTGGTGTGGGACCGCCTCTACCGCTTGAAGCAGCAGGGCGTGACGCTGGTGGTCACCACCCACTACATGGACGAGGCCGAGCAGCTGTGCGACCGCCTGGTCATCATGGACGGGGGCTGCATCGCCGCCGAAGGGCCACCGCACGAGATGATCGACCGCTACTCCACCCGTGAAGTGGTGGAGCTGCGCTTCGCCTCCGGTGACTACGGCCGGCTGTCGGTCGAGTTGACCCCGCTCCTCGACGAGCTGGTGAGCCGACAGGAGGTCCTCCCCGACCGGCTGCTTCTGTACGCGGACGACGGCGAAGCGGTGGTCGAGCAGGTCCACCGCTCCGGCATGGCGCCCGATCGCACCCTGGTGCGCCGCTCCAACCTGGAAGACGTGTTCCTGTACCTGACCGGCCGGAGCCTGGTCGAATGACGAGCGCCCAGCGGCGATGACGGCCACCCTCGGCACCGAGGGCCGCGGGATGGCGCTCGCCCGCGGCCCCGAGATGCCGCCGGCCGGGCGGGCACTCCGCTACTGGCTCTACCAGTACAAGCGCACCTACAAGGGCTCGATCACCACCAGCTTCCTCTACCCGGTGCTGTACCTGGCCGCCATGGGGCTCGGGCTCGGATCGCTGGTCGATCGTCACGTGGGCGGCGTCGACCACGTGCGCTACCTCGTGTTCCTGGCCCCGGGGCTGCTGGCCGCCACCGCCATGCAGATCGGCGGGACGGAGGCCACCTACCCGGTCATGGGCGCCATCAAGTGGCAGCGCACCTACTACGCGCAGCTGGCCACGCCTCTCCGCCTGATCGACGTCCTGCTCGGGCACCTGGGCTGGATCGCCGTGCGGCTGGTCACCGTCACCGTCATCTACCTCGGCGTGATGGCCGCCTTCGGCACCGTGCTCTCGCCGTGGGCCGTGCTCGCCGTACCGGCCGGAGTGCTCACCGGCCTGGCCTTCGCCACCCCCATCGCCGCCTTCGCCGCCACCCAGCAGCGGGAGGCGGCCTTCACCACCATCTACCGCATGGCGCTGGTGCCGCTGTTCCTGTTCTCCGGCACCTTCTTCCCCGTCACCCAGCTGCCCGGCTGGCTCCAGGCCCTGGCCCATGTCACGCCGCTGTACCACGGCGTGGCCTTGTGCCGCGACTTCTCACTCGGGAAGCTCCACCCGGCAGCCGACCTGGTGCACGCCGCCTATCTGCTGGCGCTGGTCGGCATCGGGGTGTGGGCGGCCATGGGCACCTTCCGGCGACGGCTGGTGGTGTGATGTCCGCCGCCGTGGCAACGGGCGCCCTGCGCCTCACGCCGGTGTCGCTGTTGGGCAGCCGCCGCCGTGGCCTGCACCTGGTGGAGCACAACGTGGTGCTGTACCGGCGCGCCTGGATCTACCTGGTGACCGGGTTCTTCGAACCGTTCTTCTACCTGCTGTCGATCGGACTCGGACTGGGGCACCTGGTGGGGTCGCTACGCGTGGGGGGCCAGGCGCTCTCCTACACCGAGTACGTGGCGCCGGGGCTGCTGGCCTCGGCGGCCATGAACGGGGCCATCATCGACGCCACCTTCCAGACCTTCTTCAAGCTCAAGATCACCAAGCTCTACGACTCGGTGCTGGCCACCCCCATGAGCGTGCCCGACGTCGTGGTCGGCGAGCTGACCTGGACGCTCATACGCTCGGGTCTGTACTCGGGCGGGTTCCTGGTGGTCATGGCCGGGCTGGGATACGTGATCAGCCCCTGGGTGGTCCTGTGCTACCCGGGTGCGATCCTCATCGGCTACGCCTTCTCGGCCACCGGCATGGCGGCCACGTCGTACATGCGCAGCTGGCAGGACTTCGACAAGGTGTCGCTCGCCATCATCCCGCTGTTTTTGTTCTCGGCCACCTTCTATCCGCTTTCGGTCTACCCCGAGTGGATCCAGTGGGTGGTGCGCTGCACGCCGCTCTACCAGGGGGTCGCCCTCCTGCGCGGCCTCGATGCCGGCCTCTTCACCTGGTCGCTTCTGGGGCACGCCGTGTACCTCGCTGCCATGGGGAGCTTCGGTCTGTCGGTCACCGCCCGGCGCTTCGCCCAGCTGCTGCTGCCGTAGGCCCCGCCACGGGCGGGAGGAGCCCCGAGGCGAGCACGTGCTCGACGCTCTGCTGCAGCGTGCCCGACGTGTCAACCGCCAGGACGCCGGCCCAGTGGCCGGCGGCGGTCGCCGCCATGGCCCGGGCGACGGACTCGTCCGCGCCGGACACGTCGGTGCCGGCTGCCAGGCGGGCCCGCATCCGGGTCGCCGCCAGCTGCGCCGGGCACCGGCACTCGAGCACCACCAGGTCGCTCGCGGTCCGGGCCGCCAGCTCCTCCACGGCGCCACGGCTGTCCGGCCCGGCGAAGGTGGCGTCGACCAGCACCGGCTGGCCCAAGCCGAGCGCGGTGCCCGCCCGCTCGAGCAGCGCTGCATAGGTCCTCGCCGACACCTCGGC